>NZ_JBSPEI010000019.1:0-94225 GCF_055796175.1 Pseudocitrobacter sp. 2023LY-00077
AAAACTCAGCTGCATTTTTCAGCGCCACATTCTCAGCAACCAAAGCCCTCAAATGCTCCTGCAACTCCACACCCTGCGGACAGTTCGTCACTTCACGCGCTTTCTCAATCGTTGAGTGTGCTGCTGTACGCTCACCGCATGCAGTACGAGCCGCAGCTAGTGCACAATCCAGTTGAGTGCATAACTTGGTAACAATGTCCGCATCAGGTAGTGACATTGTCTTCACTGCTGCTCTCGCAAGCCTAATCAGCAATTCGTTATTAGTGCTCATACTTACCCCCACTTACCCGCTTAAGTTATTGATTAGTTTGATAACTAAAAGGATCGTCGTTTCAGAACTCTTCGACCTTCCAGCCACCCCCCGCTTTCTTCGTCTTCGGTGTCACCGCGATGATGCGGAACGGATACTGGTCTGCGGCAACCTTGGTTTTCACCCTGGCGTCGTCGGTCCAGAATCCTTTGCATTCGTGCAACTCCATCTCACCGCTGGCGAGCATCACTGCGAAATCCGGCGTGTAGAACGTGTTATCAGCCAGACGTAACTTGATGCCTTCAAACCGGTACCAGGCCACCTCTCCGGCGCGCTTGCGCAGCTCAAGTAGCTGGCAGTACGCCGATTCGGTCTTGTTCATCTGCCCGGTTTTGAGTCTGCCAAGTGCCTGTATCTGCTTTCTCATGGCTTACCCTTTAGGTAATTTAAATCCACTTACGGATTAATATCAATAGATATGCGCATTATTTTTTACCTTATAGGTAATAACTGTGGCGTAAAAAAATGCGCCACTGCGCCCTGCTGCCAGCTATCCCCTGAATCCAGGTGGTATGGAGGTATCAGGTTCAGACATTGCGTTCACGTCCCTGCGCTGTTGTGGCACCGGCTTAGCCCGTGATGCCTGCACGCTGCGCGCCAGCTTCTGCAACCACTGGTCATGATGGAAAGCCTTGCCCTCCGCTTTCCAGTACGTAATGAACTCTGCCAGTTCGAAATCGGTGGCCGGCGCCTGCAATGCGATACCCCACAGGGAAGCTCGCCTAACTAGGTCATCATCAGGTCGCCAGTCTTCACGCATCTGGAATTTACCAAACTCACCCATTCCGCCAGGTGGCGCGTATCCATCCATGACCACGTTGTTAGCTGCCGGGTCAGGTTCGCCAACCTCAGAGTTATCCACAGGCTCGTTTTCGCCGTCGCCTGTGTGTGGGGTTTTATCTTTTAGATCTTCTCTTCTCTTCTCTTCTCTGGTCCGCTTTTTGTCCGCTTCTGGTGCGGACGTTTTGACGACATTTCTCTTGGATCTTTTCCTGTCAGCGTCCTGTGCGCGACGCTTGGCAGACTGCCCGTTATGGGCTTCAAAGCGCGGAATTACTAGGCTTTCTCCATTTTCTTCAAGCCATCCGACAGCCATCATCGCCCTGGCGAAGCCGGGGAATCCGATCAGGTCATCGAGCGTCTCCGCACTGTATCCGTCAAGGAAACCGTCAACAGAATGGACATCAAAAAGACACCATGCGGAATGTAGTCCGCCAACTATCCGCAATCTGTCCGCTTTCAATGCGGACGCCATGCGGACAACTTTCGGGTGCGTGTGCAGGTCGGCACGCATTTTTATCCAGTCACCGGCCATAGTTGACCCCCATGTAAGCGCGAATGAACTCTGCCGCCGCCTGTGCGTTTATAGCGTTACCGTAACCCTTAAGTCTGCCTGTGCGGTTGCGGCCTGCCATTGCTCGTAATGAGGACTTGCCGTGTCCCAGGCTTTTGGCAAACCTTGCAACCAGCGGGAATGTGCCGGGTTCAACTGGACGCCATTGCCCATCTCGACAAAAGAGCCAGTCCGCATCTCGCCAAAAACCGTTAACCTCAAGGGGCCTGCCGTGTAAGCCTGTCTCGGCAACTGATCCAGTCGCTCCTTCCCATCCCGTTGCGCCGTCATTCCAGAAGTGTCTTTCCAGTCGCGAGTTGTTGGCGTCACCCACCCCGCAAGCAGAACCGAGCCCGGTAGCTTCAGGCAAACCTTCGGTGTTCCGTCTGAATTCTTCCCGTTGTAGCAATGAGTCGATCCGGTTGAGTCGTTCGCAACAGGCGTCTGCCACCCCGTCAAACGGGCTGCTCCGGAGACATGTTGCAGACCCCGTTTCGTCTCCGGCTGCGGATTCGTATTTGCTACTGGCGTTGGCCACCCAGTAGGCCCGCTCTCTGATGTGCGGCGCACCGACGCCCGCTGACGTAAACGGCACAAGCCCGAAGGCGTAGCCCATTCCTTCCAGGTCTGCTTGTACAAGGTCGAACCATGCGTTTGCGTTTCCTGCTGCAACCTGTTCGCCAAAGACATGCTGAGGTCTGCGCTCGCTGATGAGGTGGAAGAAGGCTGGCCATAAGTGCCGCTCGTCATCAAACCCATCTCCTTTGCCTGCCGCGCTGAAAGGTTGGCACGGACATGACCCTGTCCAGACGGGTTTATCGTCTGGCCATCCTGCGATGCGCAGGGAATGAGACCAGACGCCGATACCGGCGAAGAAATGGCACTGCGTAAACCCTCGCAGGTCGTCAGGTGTGACATCTTCAATACTCCTTTCATCAACTTCACCAGGCGCAATGTGACCGCCGGCGATCAGGTTACGCAGCCACTGCGCTGCAAATGGGTCGATTTCGTTGTAGTAGGCTGCCGAAATCATGTTGCCTCCCGCGCTTCTCTCAATGCTTTGGCAAATACACTCCTGTGGCGGCCAGTGCTTTCGAACGCGCACTGCACGCATGTACCGTTAAGCACATATCGTTCTGACAGGTGACCGTTTCGGCATGGCTTGCCAGTGTAAAACCGGTTAAGCCCGGCCTTAGCTGCCTCCAGTCTGGTGACTATCTTCACAGTGGATGACCTCTATTGTGTTATTGATATCGGTAATTTTGTGCTGTGCAGGAAAAAAGATCAACCACAAATGGATTATTATTACCTTTGAGGTGTGAATAGATATGAAAAGGCCGCCAGACGGCGGCTTTTGGAGGATTTACAGCAGGGGAATCAGTAGAAAAAGACAGCGAATTCTGGTTTAGTTCTTACCCATCCGAGGTTTTTTGCAGCAAGGAAAAGCCCATTCATCAGTCGCTTACCCGGCGTTTTCCGCTTCCCTGTTAAGTGCGTATGGATATAGTGACTTGTCGTTCCGGCCGCTTCTGCAAAGGCGTCGCGCTCATCCGGCGTGAGTGCAAGCCAGCACTTCTTAAAATCAAACGGAGTGTTCTCGCTCATAACTATTGCCTGATATTCATTTCAGATAATCAATATTCACCCAAAAGGTAATAAAAATCAAGGATTGTTACCCTAGAGGTTCATTTACCTGTAGGGTAAAATCTCTTTTAATTGAATCACTAAACTGATTCACAAAAGAGAAAAAATACCAGCCAATGAAAAGCATCCATGATATTCGCCGCGACAACCTGAAAGACCTAATCGACCGTGAGTTCAACGGCGTACAGTCTCGCCTGGCGGAACGCATGGAGATTGAGCCTAACCTGGTAAGCCGCTGGTCAAATAACAAGAAGAAGATAGGCGATACAGTAGCGCGTAAGATTGAGAAGGCCGGGAACAAGCCTACCAACTGGCTCGATGTTGATCACTACTTCGCTATGCAGGACGACGTTGCCCAGATGGACGCCGGGCAGATTGGTGAAGTCGCAGCTCATAATCTTAAAGCCTGGATGGGCAGCAACCGTGAGCTGTCATCACAGCAGAAGCTGGCGGAAGCTTCCGGCATCAGCCAGGCCTCTATCAATCGCATGCTGCGTAATGAGGTAAGCATCACTATCGCAAACCTCGACGCGATAGCGGCAGCATTCGGGCGCCGTGGATACGAATTACTGATCCCGCCGAACGACCCGGCCACTATCAACTATGACCGCTCTCGCTATGCATTGTTACCTGAAGCGGAAAAAGACAACATCAAAAACTTCATCGATTTTGTCATGGTAAAAAACGACAAGCAGCAGCCATAAAACCCTTCATTATCAGCACATAAGCCGCCATAGAGCGGCTTTTTTTATGCCTTAAATATTACCTTTCGGGTAATTTTTTATGCTCATATCTATTGACACCAAATCACTTACGGATAATTATTACCCCAACGGTAACACGAAGAGGTAACAGTTATGCAGTGGCAGATTATTAACGGATGGTACTGCGTTACAGCCTGCGGGCTCATGAGCTGGAAATTCCGCACGCTGAAAGAAGGAATGCAGTGGGCATTCGTGAATAAGGTTTCTAACGAAGTTGCAAACGAAATGTGGGGGAACGGGAAATGACAGAATTAGCAATTATCGAAATCGGGCCGGATCTGGCACTAGGTATTTATGTCGAAAACGGGCTGGAAAAGTTTCTCGAGCAGATCCGCGAAGGCGTTAAAGAAGTTCCTGACCTGACAACTGCCAAAGGACGTGCCCGCGTTGCTTCACTGGCAGCGCAGGTTTCACGCAGTAAAACAGCGGTTGAGAAGCCTGGCCGTGACTACCTGAAGCGCCTGAAAGAGCAGCCAAAGGTGGTGGAAGCAGAGTTACGTCGTTTCGTAACCGAGTGCGACAACCTGCGCGACGAAGTACGCCGCCCGCTTACTGAATGGGAAGACGCCGAAAAGGAGCGCACCGAAGCACTGCAACAGCGTCTTGTGTATTTGCGCTCGCTGGCTGAAGTGATCGACGCTGCTGGAAATTATCTGCCATCCACTGATATTCAGGATCGCATTCAGGAGGCTAAATCTGTGGTTCTGGATGACAGCTGGCAAGAGCGAGCAGCAGAGGCTGGTGTTGCTAAAGACTCAACAATTCAGCAACTCGAAGCCTCTCTTGCGGTGGCGAAAAAGCGTGAGCACGAAGCTGCTGAACTTGAACGCTTACGTAAAGAAGCTGAAGAAAAAGCACGCGTTGAGCGTGAAGATGCTATCCGCCGGGAAGCTGCGGAGCAGGCCAAGCGTGATGCAGAAGCAAAAGCACAAGCTGAAATCGATGCATCTGCGCGCCGCGAAGCTGAAGCCAAAGCAGCAGTTGAACGTGCAGAGCGCGAAAAAATTGAAGCCCAGCAGAAGTCAGAGCGTGAAGCAAAGGTTGCCGCTGAAAAAGCGGAACAGGAAAAGAAAGACGCTATCGAAGCAGAGCGCCGCACACATGCTGAAGCGGAAGAAAAACGCCAGGCCGAAGCTAAACGCATTGCTGACGAAGAATCTCGACGTGCGGCTGACAAAGAGCATCGCCGCACTATCAATCGTCAGGCTATCGCAGACCTGATTGAAAGCGGGCTTTCTCAGGAAATGGCAGAAAAAGCGCTGATTGCCATCGCCAGCGGAAAGATATCTGCAATATCCATCAAATATTGAGGTGGTCATGAATATTCGTCAATTCAACAACCTGAAAAAAATCGTCGCGCTCTTTGAGTCAGATTATCAGTTGTCATCTGACCTGTATGACCGTCACGTTGAGCTAATCGACGCAACAAGCGGATCTGAACTTGATGATTCATTCGACCGCTCCCTGCTGCGTGCCGGTGTTCGCCCTGAAATCCTGGAAGCGGCGCGTGAAAGCTGCGAGTTCGAAGAATTGATGTCGTCATTAAAGCGTGAGTTGACCGGAATTATCGCTCGCCTAGATCTGGCAGACAAAATCGACAGCACGAGGGCAGCGGCATGAAACAAGGCATCTATTTCGACATCAGCAACGAGGACTACCACGCCGGGGACGGCGTGAGTAAATCGCAACTGGATATGGTGGCAATGAGCCCGGCACTGTTGCAGTGGCAGAAGTCAGCACCTGTCGATACCGAAAAGTTGAAGGCGCTGGACATGGGTACAGCACTGCACTGTCTGCTTCTTGAGCCGGAAGAATTCGACAAACGTTTCATCGTGGCGCCGCAGTTCAACCGCCGCACTACCGCCGGAAAAGAGGATGAGGCCGCTTTCCTTCGTGATGTTGACGGTATGGGAATGACGGTAATGGATGCAGAGCAGGGACGCAAACTGCAACTGATGCGTGATAGCGCGATGGCACACCCTGCGGCGCGCTGGCTGCTTGAAGCTGAGGGATTCTGCGAGGCATCGCATTACTGGACGGATCCGGAGACTGGCGAGTTGTGCCGCATTCGCCCGGACAAACGCCTGAAGAATCACCCGGTAATTCTGGACGTGAAAAAGGTAGCTGATATGGAGCGATTCGCTCGCCACATCGAGGAGTTCCGTTATCACGTTCAGGACGCGATGTACCGAGAAGGGGCACAGCATACAACCGGTGAACCGCACGGATTCTTCTTCCTGGCAGTGAGCGAAACCATCGACTGCGGTCGTTACCCGGTACGCGTGTTCGAACTCGACTCTCAGGATGTTGACGCCGGGCACGCACTTTACCGCCGGGATCTGAATACCTATCACCAGTGCCGTGAATCAGGCGACTGGGGTGGATTTGAAATTATTAAACGCCCTGAGTGGGCACGCAAACAGGATATGTACGTATGAGCAATGAAATCGCAAACATGAACGCGCCAGTAGATACCGCTATCGCTGGCACCGCGGCAACCATTTTTAGCCCTGAAGGGTTGAACCAGTTGATGAAGTTTGCCGAGGTCATGTCTCAAAGCCGTGTAACCGTCCCGGCTCACCTCGCCGGAAAGCCAGCTGATTGCATGGCGGTAGCGATGCAGGCTGCGCAGTGGGGCATGAACCCTTTCGCCGTCGCGCAGAAAACTCATGTTGTCAGCGGCACTCTTGGTTATGAGGCTCAACTGGTAAACGCGGTCATCACCACGATGTCACCAACGAAAGATCGCATTAACTACGAGTGGTTTGGACCATGGGAAAACGTGATCGGCAAGTTTGTAGAGAAAACATCCCAGAAGGGAAATTCCTACATTGCGCCAGCATGGACATTGAAAGATGAAGCAGGTTGCGGTGTCCGCGTATGGGCGACCATGAAGGGAGAAGAACACCCTCGAGTGCTTGAGTTAATGCTGTCTCAGGCACAGGTAAGAAACTCCACTCTTTGGGCTAGCGATCCTAAACAACAACTTGCATACCTGGCAACCAAGCGCTGGTCACGCCTGCACTGCCCTGACGTAATAATGGGCGTCTACACCCCAGACGAATTGCAGGAGGCGGCGCCGCGCGTTGAACGCGATATCACCCCGACGCCAGCAACAGCCTCAGGCATGAACAAGCTGATCAACGCGAAGCCTGAGCAGCACCAAGAAGAGAAACTAAAGAGCAGTGATGACCGCGATCCAGATGAAATCCTGTGCGCTTTCACTGATGCAGCGATGAACTACAACACGCTAAAGGATCTGGATAAGGCATACAAATACGTCGCCAGTAAGCTCGCTAATGATGATGACCGCCTGGCTAAAGCCACTGACGTTTACACCATCCGCCGCGATGAGCTGAACGAAGTCCCTATGTAATCACCACCGTGGCGCTGCGGCGCCACACCTTCAATCAAGAGAGGTATTTATGAAAGGTGCATTAGGTAAGAAGGAGCTCCTGGCGGTGGTGCCACTGTCATGGAGCACTATCGACAGACTGGAGCGAGATGGTGAATTTCCGAAGCGCTGGTACATCACCGATAAGCGCTGCGCCTGGACTCAGGAAGAAGTTGAAGCCTGGCTCGATAAGCGCAAAGCAGAAAGCCCGGCAGAGTATGGCGGAAAAAAGCCACCGGTTGATCAGAGAATTTATCGACCGGTCAGCAGTGCAGCATGAAAGCGTTAAGCAGGCACTGGAATAAGTGGTCAGGATGGTACTGGTTCCTGACCTCTATCGCCGCCTGGCTTTGGCTGCTGGCGGTTATATTTCGAGAGGGCTGGATACGATGAAAAAAATGACAAAACTCCAGAAATACCACGCTGACTACGTTTCAATGAAGCGCGTGGAGAAGGTTCTTGCTGTGACGCCTGAGGCAGTAGAGATCGAAAAACGGGCTATTGAGCGAGAGAAAAGTGGTCATTATCGGATAGCTTACCGCCTTTGGCTGGAATGCATGGATGCTGCCAGCGGTGAAGTTGAACGTGCGCGAATCGCTGCGCGCCGGGATCAATGCATCACGAAAGGTAACGGCCTTCGTCGGGGCGATTACAGCGGAATCTGTTGTCGTGGGGTGGTGTATGACTGATTTCACCGGAAGTAATACGCCTGCAGATAAGCGCGATTTATGGCGTACGCCACCGGCGATATTTTCCGCGCTTGATGCTGAGTTCTGCTTCCAACTGGATGCCGCCGCAGCGCCGCATAATGCACTTTGCCGCAGGTTTATAACCGAAGAGCAGAATACACTGGTAACGCCGTGGGCTGATTACATGTCCATCCCTGGCCACGTCTGGATAAACCCGCCGTACAGTGACATTATGCCTTTCGTGAAGAAAGCTGCCGCCGAAAGCAAAAACCAGATTGGCACTGTTATGCTGGTACCGTCCGATACATCTGTAGGCTGGTTCAAGGAGGCAATCCAGACCGCCAGTGAGGTTCGCTTCATCACCGCCGGACGGCTGGCATTTATTAACCCGGTTACCGGAAAGCCAGTAAGCGGAAACAATAAGGGTTCAATGCTGCTCATCTGGAGGCCGTACCCACGCACACAATGCGATTTCACTACCGTTGAGCGTGATGCTCTAATTGAGTTTGGTATTGCAAGATTAGCGAGCCGAGAGGCGGCTTAATCATTTCCTTCCAGCCACTTTTCAAATTTCGATGGGGAGAACGGCACCAGATCGGTGTGCTCCCCGTTAATCCATGCATCAACCATATCAGCCCACTGTTGCAACATGTACGCGCGCTGCCTGGCATACTCCGCTTTGTTATATACCGCACGGACGCCCTTCTGCTCATGCGCCAGCGCCTTTTCAATCCAGTCTGATGGGTATCCTGCTTCATGCAGCAGCGTACTGGCCGTGCGGCGAAGATCATGCACGGTGAAGTCCTGTATCTTCTCGCCATCTTTGTTTATGTCTTCCACGGTACGGTCTATAAGTGAATTCAGCGCGGCGTTCGATAGCGGCTTGCGGAAGTTGTAGCGGCCTGGAACAATGTATTCACTTCCACCAGCGCACATCTGCAAACCCACCAGCAGGTCCTGCGCCTGTTTTGGCAAATAGATAACATGTGACCGGCTTCCTTTCATCCTGTCTGACGGTATCGTCCACGTCCATTTCTTAAAATCAATCTCCGGCCATGTGGCCTGGATGAATTCGTTCTTACGGACCAGCGTCAGCAGCACCAACTTGAGCGCCATCTTCATCGTACCCATTGCGCCGATGTCTTCCAGCGCACGGAAGAAAATGCAGATCTCATCAGGAGAGAGCGTCCTCTCGCGGGGCTTAAACATGGCAATGGATGATGGTTTGATGTCTGCTGCGGGATTAAACAGGCCATGGCCACGATCGTTTGCATGCCGGTATACACTGCTGATTATCTCCCTGGCCTGAACCGCAGTCGCCCGCCCGCCACGCTCAACGATACGGTCGCACAGGTCACGCACCATGGACGTTGTGATTTCCGACATAACCTTGTTGCCGAGTACCGGCATAATATCGCGATCAATTACGGCCTGTTTCATATCTCTGGTACTGTCCGCCAGCACTACGTGCTTCATATAACTGTCGGTATGTACCGCGAATGTCTCAGCCCCCTGTATCTTCCTGATACCGTCACGTTTCGCCGCAGCAGGCGACTGGCCTGCTTTCAGCAGCTTTTTGGCGGCAATGAGTTCTTCGCGCGCTTCTGCCAGGCTGATACCGTCACGCCCATACTGTCCGATCACCAGCGTTTCCCGGCGGCCATTAATGCGATAGTCGTACCGGAACGAGACAGAACCTGACGTGAGGACGGCAACATAGAGCCCGTCACGGTCAGTAACTTTGTAGAGTTTGTCTTGTGGCTTGAGGTTTTTTAGTTTGGTATCGGTAAGCACTTTTCACCCGTATAGCATCCATGATTATGACGGTATGAGAGTATACCTTAAGGGTAATACCGTCACCTGTACCGACGAAAAAAGTGAGGTAGCGTGAATAGATATGAATACATAAAAACAAAAACCCTCTGTAAAAACAGAGGGTTGATGATGTATTTGAATAGGTATGATTAGCTATGAGCTAGCTGTTAATCATTCCCACTCAATCGTTGCTGGCGGTTTACCGCTGATGTCATACACCACGCGGGAAATGCCGTTCACTTCGTTGATGATGCGGTTGGACACACGGCCCAGGAAGTCGTACGGCAGGTGTGCCCAGTGTGCGGTCATAAAGTCGATGGTTTCGACAGCACGCAGGGAAACAACCCAATCGTACTTACGGCCATCGCCCATTACGCCAACGGAACGTACCGGCAGGAACACGGTGAACGCCTGGCTCACTTTGTTGTACAGATCCGCTTTATGCAGTTCTTCGATGAAGATAGCATCCGCACGACGCAGCAGGTCGCAGTACTCTTTCTTCACTTCGCCCAGTACGCGAACGCCGAGGCCTGGGCCCGGGAACGGGTGACGGTAGAGCATGTCGTACGGCAGGCCAAGTTCCAGGCCAATTTTACGCACTTCATCTTTAAACAGTTCACGCAGCGGTTCAACCAGGCCCATCTTCATCTCTTTCGGCAGGCCGCCCACGTTGTGGTGAGATTTGATGACGTGCGCTTTACCGGTGGCGGAAGCCGCAGATTCGATAACGTCCGGATAGATAGTGCCCTGTGCCAGCCATTTCACATCTTCCAGTTTCAACGCTTCTTCGTCGAACACTTCAACAAACACGCGACCGATGATTTTACGTTTCGCTTCCGGGTCATTCTCACCCGCCAGCGCATCGAGGAAGCGTTTTTCACCTTCCACGTGAATAATGTTCAGACCGAAGTGATCGCCAAACATATCCATCACCTGCTGAGCTTCATTCAGACGCAGCAGGCCGTTATCCACGAAGACACAGGTCAGGTTTTTGCCGATAGCGCGGTGCAGCAGCATCGCGGTTACAGACGAGTCCACGCCGCCGGAGAGGCCAAGGATCACTTTGTCATCGCCAACCTGTTCGCGAATACGGGCTACAGCGTCGTCGATAATTTTTGCAGGAGTCCACAGGGCTTCGCACTGGCAGATATCCAGAACAAAACGCTCCAGCATGCGCATACCCTGACGGGTGTGGGTCACTTCCGGATGGAACTGCACGCCGTAGAAGCGTTTTTCTTCGTTCGCCATAATCGCGAACGGGCAGGTCTCAGTGCTGGCAACGGTAACGAAGTCAGCCGGGATCGCGGTGACTTTGTCGCCGTGGCTCATCCAGACGTCCAGCAGCGGTTTGCCTTCCGGCGTCAGGGAGTCTTCGATACCGCGAACCAGCGCGCTGTCGGTCAGGACTTCAACCTGTGCATAGCCGAATTCACGCTCAGAGGAGCCTTCCACGTGACCGCCAAGTTGCATGGCCATGGTTTGCATGCCATAGCACACGCCAAATACCGGGACGCCAGCTTCGAAGACATATTGCGGCGCGCGCGGGCTGTTTTCTTCAGTGGTGCTTTCCGGGCCACCGGAAAGGATGATGCCGCTTGGATTAAACTCACGGATTTGTGCTTCAGTAACATCCCACGCCCACAGTTCACAGTAGACGCCCAGCTCACGTACGCGACGTGCAACCAGTTGGGTGTACTGCGATCCGAAATCGAGAATAAGAATGCGATGCTTATGAATATTGTCTGTCATTTGACGATTGTTCCGAGGCAAGTGAAACAGGGTAAATAAATCGCCCGACGCGGAGTCGGGCGAAGAAAATCAGGAACCCAGACGGTAGTTCGGGGATTCTTTGGTGATGGTCACGTCGTGAACGTGGCTTTCCTGAATGCCCGCACCGCTGATGCGTACGAATTCAGCTTTAGTACGCAGCAGGTCAATCGTACCACAACCGGTCAGGCCCATACAGGAGCGCAGGCCGCCCATCTGCTGGTGAATGATCTCTTTCAGGCGACCCTTGTAAGCGACGCGGCCTTCGATACCTTCCGGTACCAGTTTGTCGGCTGCGTTATCGCTCTGGAAGTAACGGTCAGAAGACCCTTTAGACATCGCGCCCAGGGAACCCATACCACGGTAAGATTTGTAAGAACGGCCCTGGTAGAGTTCGATTTCACCCGGGGATTCTTCAGTACCCGCCAGCATGGAACCCACCATTACCGCGCTTGCACCAGCGGCGATGGCTTTCGCAATATCGCCTGAGAAACGAATACCGCCGTCGGCGATAACCGGAATGCCCATACCTTCCAGCGCTTCAACTGCGTCGGAAACAGCGGTGATCTGCGGAACACCTACGCCGGTAACGATGCGGGTAGTACAGATGGAGCCAGGACCAATACCTACCTTAACTGCGCTGCAACCGGCTTCCGCCAGCGCGCGAGCGCCTGCGCCCGTTGCGACGTTACCGCCAATAATTTGCAGATCAGGATATTTAGCACGGGTTTCACGAATACGTTGCAGAACGCCTTCGGAGTGGCCATGTGAGGAGTCAATCAGCAGGACGTCAACGCCCGCGGCAACCAGCGCATCAACACGCTCTTCGTTGCCCGCACCCGCGCCTACTGCCGCGCCTACGCGCAGACGGCCATGCTCGTCTTTACAGGCATTCGGTTTACGTTCTGCTTTCTGGAAATCTTTAACGGTGATCATGCCGCGCAGATGGAAGCTGTCGTCAACAACCAGCGCTTTTTCAACGCGTTTTTCGTGCATTTTTGCCAGAACCACTTCGCGGGTTTCGCCTTCACGCACGGTAACCAGACGCTCTTTCGGCGTCATGTATACGCTGACCGGCTGGCTGAGGTCGGTAACGAAACGCACGTCACGACCGGTAATGATACCCACCAGCTCGTAATCTTCGGTGACAACCGGGTAGCCTGCGAAGCCGTTACGCTCAGTCAGTTCTTTCACTTCGCGAAGCGTAGTGGTCGGCAGAACGGTCTGCGGGTCGGTGACAATACCGGACTCATGTTTCTTCACGCGCTTCACTTCTTCAGCCTGGCGCTCGATAGACATGTTTTTGTGGATAAAGCCGATGCCGCCTTCCTGCGCCAGCGCGATAGCCAGGCGAGCTTCAGTCACGGTGTCCATTGCCGCAGAGAGCATAGGAATATTCAGGCGAATAGTTTTCGTCAGTTGGGTGCTGAGGTCAGCAGTATTCGGCAGAACGGTGGAATGAGCGGGAACAAGGAGGACGTCGTCAAACGTCAGAGCTTCTTTAGCGATACGTAGCATGGGCAATATCTCGACCAGAGTGGTTAATAAATATTGCCGTGGCATTATACAGAGCGTAATCGGTTGCATCCACCTTTTTTTGCAAATAATGCTTGCGCTCCCCGGTCAGCACGTTACTATCGATTGAATAACCTGCTGATTTAGAATTTGATCTCGCTCACATGTTACCATCTCAATCCCCCGCAATTTTTACGGTTAGTCGCCTGAATCAGACCGTCCGTTTGCTGCTTGAGCAGGAGATGGGGCAAGTGTGGATCAGCGGCGAAATCTCTAACTTTAGCCAGCCCTCTTCCGGGCACTGGTACTTTACCCTCAAAGACGATACCGCCCAGGTACGCTGCGCGATGTTCCGCAACAGCAATCGCCGGGTGACGTTCCGTCCGCAACACGGGCAGCAGGTGCTGGTGCGTGCCAATATTACGTTGTATGAGCCACGCGGCGACTACCAGATTATCGTCGAAAGCATGCAGCCTGCCGGTGAAGGCTTGCTGCAACAGAAGTACGAACAGCTAAAAGAGAAATTACAGACAGAAGGATTGTTCGATCAGCAATTAAAAAAACCGCTTCCCTCACCTGCGCACTGCGTTGGGGTGATTACGTCAAAAACCGGCGCGGCGCTGCACGATATTCTGCATGTGTTAAAACGACGCGATCCGTCTCTACCAGTGATCATCTATCCCACCGCCGTTCAGGGCGATGATGCGCCGGGGCAAATTGTTCGCGCCATTGAAATGGCGAATCAGCGCAATGAGTGCGACGTGTTAATCGTCGGGCGCGGCGGCGGTTCGCTGGAAGATCTATGGAGTTTTAACGACGAGCGGGTGGCGCGGGCGATTTTTACCAGTGCCATTCCGGTGGTCAGCGCCGTCGGCCATGAAACAGACGTGACGATTGCCGATTTCGTTGCTGACCTGCGTGCGCCAACACCGTCTGCTGCCGCCGAAATGGTGAGTCGCAATCAACAAGAATTGTTGCGCCAGGTACAATCTGCTCAACAGCGACTGGAGATGGCGATGGATTATTATCTCGCTAATCGCATGCGCCGCTTTACGCAAATTCATCATCGGTTACAGCAGCAGCATCCACAATTAAGGCTGGCGCGACAACAAACCACGCTCGAACGGCTGCAAAAGCGGATGAGCTTTGCGCTGGAAAATCAGCTTAAACGCGTGAACCAACAGCAACAGCGACTGACGCACCGGCTAAACCAGCAAAATCCGCAGCCGCAGATCCATCGCGGGCAACGCCGCATTCAACAACTGGAATATCGCCTGACTGAAACACTTCGTGCCCAACTGAGTATCACACGTGAACGCTTTGGTAATGCGATAACCCACCTTGAAGCGGTAAGCCCACTTTCGACGCTGGCACGCGGCTATAGCGTAACCAGCGCTGCTGATGGTACGGTGCTGAAGCAGGTTAAACAGGTGAAAGCGGGTGATACGCTAACTACCCAACTTGGCGATGGCGTGGTGGTCAGCGAAGTGAGCGCCATAACCAAAACACGTAAGCCGCGCAAGAAAACGGTAAATCCATAGGCCGGTTAAGACGCAGCCGCCATCCAGCAATTTACGCCAGTCAGCGCCGGATGCGACGTAAGCGCCTTATCCGGCTGACCGGTTACTGGAAGCAGGTCACAAATCCTGCGGTGCTGCCAGGGAAAACAGCGCAATCCTGGGCCCCACTGTCTTGGTACACCCCGCATCGCTGAGAAGATAAATAAGGGAAACTCGGCGAAGCCGGCCAGCCCAATGCGCTAAAGTTGGCATGCAGCGTCACCAGATCATCATCATCAGGCGCATTACTCGAACTGCCGCATTGCGCTTTAATATCCCATTTACCTGAATCAACCATGTGCCCCAGCGCCCAGGTTTCGTTATTGACATCCGGCGCAGCTGCCGCTACCGCATTTGAAGGTATTTCCGATTTCAGCAGCGGGCGATGCAGCGTCTTGCCGTTCACCGATGTTGTATCTGCCATATGCCCCCAGAAATAGGCCGATGCGACATTCGGGCTGGTGGGGACGGTGAAAATGGTGTCCAGCGTCGTTGTTATCGTAGCGTAATCATCCAACGTCACCGTCATTGGCGTTTTATAACCCGGCGTCTTATCCTGGCGGATCGTAAAGCTGGCCGTACCGTCTGCGCCGGTAACGCCGCTTATCGCATTCCCGCTGTCGGTCAACGTCGTGGCAGCACCCGATGATGGCTGGATGATAATATCGTCCATCTCCGTCACATCACCATACAGCGTGGCGCCGCTGTTACGCGGTGAGGCATCGCCGCGTTTCAGGGTAAAGGCCACGTTCGGCACCGGTTTCCCGGCGCCGTCTTTGACCGTCACGGTCAACGGCATCGCCTCGCCTTTTTTCACGACCGCCGCCTGATAACCGGCATCAAACGCCGTCGAGGTGAGCGTCACGTTCGATACGGAAACGTGCGGATGCACCAGGCACGCCTGGAAGGCGCGAGATTTATTCGTAGGCAATTGCTCCGTATACAGATCAATTGACTCGCAAGCATTCGTACCGGGCTTCGGAGGACAGGTGGCGTTGGTCCACCACGCATAGCCACCCTGTTTCACCGGCCAGCCAATCGCGTCCACGATGCTGCCATTCGGATAGCGATCGTATAACGATTCAAGTTCATCCAGCGACGGATGGCGCGCATCTTCACACGGGTCAACATCGGGGTTACTTCTTTGTCCTATCGAATAGAGCGCAGGCCAGTCTTCATTATTATATTTCACCGCATTGACATTCATACCTCCGCCAGTGGTTGCGCCTAATTCAGCCCACAGTTTTGGCCGCTCAAACTCTGTACCGTCTGCGCTGCTCACCGTTTCCGGCATATGGCCCCACATGTTTGCCTTGGGAGTATCCGGGCTGGTGATAACGCTGAAAATCACGTCAACCGCGGCGGTTGGTCTTGCACTGCCGCCCATTGCCGTTGCGCTTATCGGCGTTTTCAACCCGTTCGAGTTGTCCTGGCGGAGATTCAGTGTTGCCTGCCCCTGTGCATCGGTCTGAATAAACACATAATTATCATTACTCTGCCCGTCCATCGTGGCATTCTGTATGGATTGCGCCGGGGTGAAGGTATCCAATACGAGGTCATCGGTGTTGGCGCCACTGGAGGCTTCCGCCCCCTGGCGGTTTTTACTGACGCCGCGCAAAATTCCCACCGACTCATACGCTGCAGGCGAACCGTCGGTGAGCGTGACCTTGACCGTCAGTGGAAGCGGCGCGCCTTTATGCGCCTTCCCGACAGACTCCGCACTGTCCCAGTTTTCCGGGGCAACGGTCAGGGTAATATTACCCACCGATTCCGCGTTTTTCAGGCAGGTCTGAGAATACGTCTCAGCGGAGGTGTAGGCCATCAGCCCAACGCTCCCTGCCCTGAGATCGATATAGTTATAGGAAGGATTGAGCGAGCCTGTACTTGAGGAGACCGTCCGCGACCAATAGAACGGTTTCGACCACGCGGATTTGTCCAGCGGCCAGCCCTGTTCAGACTCTATCGTTCCGGAGGGATATGCCTCATACAACGATTGCAAATCATTGATAGCAGGCAGTTTATCTTTACATCCGCTCTGTGCGCCGCTTAGCGCATCGCTGATGGTGAGCCGCTGCCAGCTCTCATTATTAATATCTAAGGAAACGGAAGACCCGGCTTCTATTTTCAGTTGCGGACGTTCAAACACCTTACCGTTTTTCGCCGTTAAGGTTTCCGGCATATGCCCCCAGAAGTTCGCTTTTGGCGTATCCGGGCTGGTCACGGTGGTGAAAATCGCACTCAGGGTGTTCGACGTTGTTCCACTGCCATCATCGATTTCCGCCGTCAGCGGGATGCGCGTTCCCTGACCTTGATACTGCTGCCAGAAAGTCAGGGTGAGCGTGCCGTCGCCGTCGGTCATGCTGTAAAATTTCTCACCGTTGTCGAGATAGATGCTGGGGTTGTTGTAACTGTCGTGGATGTAAATCAGCGATCCCTGATTGGTGATCTTACTGTAATTGGTCGCATTCGCTATGCGGGGTTCCGTGGCGGCATGATTCAGGGTAATCGGCACATAACCTTTAGGATTTCCCTGGGCATCGCGCGTTGTCACCGTCATGGTGATAAAATCGCCCGTCTTTGTGTAGTTGGTTCTGACTTTTACCGCATCAAAATTATCATATTTCGCCGTCTGGGCTGAACTCAGTTCGATGGCGCTCGCCTTTAAATTGGCCGTCGTCTGGCAGGTCAGATAGCCCATATCGGCTGCCGCCAGGCTACTGCTGGTGCCGTCGCTCAGCTTCACGTTTTTATATTTACGATCGCTGTTACTCTTTTCATCCGGCGTGCTGGAATCGTAATTTTTCTGGATCGGCCAGCCGTCAACCGCATGCCCATGCCAGCCGCTGGCGAGAGTCTCCAGCGCGGTCTGGGTGGGAATATAGTCAACGCCACAGCCGTTATTATTGGTCTTTCCCGCCTGCGCTTCGGTAAACATTGCCCAGGCTTCGTTATCCTCCTCGGGCGATTTCCGTTTTGCCGCAGGGTTGCCGGTTAACTCGGCGAACAGCAGCGGGCGTTTGAAGGTTAGCCCTCCGGCCTCCAGCGTTTCCGGCATATGGCCCCACATTTTGGCTTTATCCGTATCCGGGCTGGTGGGTACGGTGAAAATGGTGTCCATGCTGGCTTTTTTGGTCGGGTCGGAATACAACGCAGCGGTCAGCGCCGTTTTGGTGCCGTGGGTATCCGGGCGGGTAATGGTGAGAATTTTGCTGCCGTCGCTGCCGGTCATTCCTGCATACGCGGTGGCGACATCGTTCAGCGTTATCTCATCAGGCTGACCGCCATCAATAACCACCGGCGCGACAATGCCATCGCCGCTGCCCGCTACATGGCGCTCGCCTGAACGGGTATAACCGTCGCCGCGATTAAGGGTAAACGGCATGTCCGGCATCGGGTTGCCCGCCGAATCTTTTACCGTGACCTTCACCTGTAGCGATTCGCCCTTTTTCAGCTTCGCGGCGCTCAGCGAGCTATTCCACTGCGCCTGATCTACCACTTCCAGGGTGATGCTGTTCGCCGCCGGGTTCGCGGCAGTCAAACAGCTCATATAAATGGGCTGCTCGTTGTTATTCACCAGCGAGCCGTTATTTAGCCAGGCAGCGTAGAGATGCGGCACTTTATCGGCAGGCGTGCTGCTCCAGTACTCTTCGCGCTGGGTCGGCCAGCCGTGAACGGTCTGAATGGCGTTGTTGCTGTTGGCATCGTACAAGGCGTCCAACTGCGTTCTGCGCGGCACTTTATTCGCCTCGCAGCCGCCAGCGGAGGTATTTTCAACATCCGTTTGTGCAACGCGCACCCAGGTTTCGTTATTTTCAGTGAGCGAAGTACGCCCGCCGCTAACTTCCGAAAATAATTTCGGGCGAGTAAAGGTCATGGAATCAACGGTGATGGTGTCATCCATATGTCCCCACATTTGCGCGCCCTGTGGACCGGGTACGTTAGGACTGGTAGCAACGGTGAAGATTACAGAGTAATTAACGGTATTGGGGATCTCTGAATTAGCGGGTGTGATGATAAGCGGCGTCCTTAAACCCACGCCCTGCGGCTGTTCTATTACGACGGTAGCATTACCCTGAACATCCGTGGTACCAGAATAGACCATCGATGGCTGCGAAGTGCCGTAAAACGTCCCATTCATCTCCAGATCGCCGTTAGTGGGATCGTCGAACCCATCCGCCCGCCCCCGCTGATTCAGGCCAATATCCTTGGTTATCGTGAACGCCGCATTCGCCACCGGCGCACTATTGAGCGCGTTGAGAGTATGCACCGTCATGGTGATTTTCTCGCCCACCTTAGCCTGCGCTTTGCTGCCGACGGTAACATCGTGGTCGGTTGTCACCTCAATGTGCGTCACCATTTCATTACCGGAGCAGCTAAGGTAGTTTTGCTTAAAGCCCGTATAGCTGTCGATATCGCCGCTGCCGAGGTTAACAGAGGAATGGGAGGCCTGTTCCGCCGCCGTCAGATATGCCTGTTTCGCCGTCGGCCAACCATAATCGGTACCAATGGCGTTACCGGGATAGGCCGCATACAGACTTTCCAGCGAACTCTGGCGCGGGATATGGCCGACGCCGCATTCCGCCTGCATACTGGTGTCCTGGTCAAACAGCGCCCAGTCTTCGTTGTTTTCGCGCATCGAACCCAGTTCATGGGAGGCTTCATCCGCCAGCAGTGGACGTTTAAAAATGCTGCCCGCCGCAATAAGGCCGCGCATATGCCCCCACATCCGGGCCTGGGAAACGTCCGGGCTTGTGATCACGGTGAAAATCACGTCTTTGGCATCTTCAGCGCTAAAGTCGCTGCGCATTTTCGCCGTGATATGGGTTTTCACCCCTGCGCCACCAGGCTGGGTCAGGATCAGCGTCGCCAGGCCGTTAGCATCGGTAATGCCTTGATAAGTGTGGTCATCAACCTTCTGCAGATTTTCATTTTCTGCAATCTGTACCGGATGGGCTTCCCATGCGGTATCGGTTTCACCTTTACGGTTGACGCCGTCGTCCAGATGCAGCGAGAAGTAGTAATACGCCAGCGGCTGGTTGTTATTTTTCTTGTCGGTGATGGTCAGACGCATGGTGGTCTGCTCGCCGACCTGTACTTTTACCGCCTGTAACGTGTCATCGTAATTTGCTGGCGTCAACACCAGTTCCGGCTCGACGTCGGGCGCTTCTTTATCTACGCAGCTCACGATGAACTTTGTACTGTCCGGCTTTTGCGCTTCACTACGGTTAGAGACGTCTGCCGCGTGGTGCTGCCCGGCGCTCCCCGCCAGCGACGACCAGTAGTAGTCCTTCTGCATCGGCCAGCCCGCAACTTCCTGAATTGAGGTCGGAACCACCGTTGCCAGCGCGCCGAACTGGCGCATCCCCGGCAGAATATCGCAGTGCTGATCCGCCCCACTCCAGATAAAGGTTGACCAGGTTTCGTTGTGGTCGTCAACCGTACCGTCTTCATTGCTCACCTCCGCCGCCAGTTTCGGGCGGGTGAAGGTGTATTGCTGGGCCTGAATGGTATCCGCCATATGGCCCCACATGTTCGCCTGCGGCACGTCGGGGCTGGTGAGTACGGTAAAAATCACCGCCGTTTCGCTGGTTTGGCTAATACCCGCCAGGCTGACAACGAGCGGCGTTTTCACGCCCGGCCCCGCTGGCTGCGTCACCGCGACCGTGGCGGTACCGTTGGCATCCGTCGTGCCGCGATACTCCGTCGCCGTGGTGGTGAGTTCGGTACTTCCCAGCCTGACCGGGCCAGTGTTATTCACCGCGCCCTGGCGGTTTTGTGCATCTTTACGTTTGATAATAAAGGGGATATTGCCTGCGACATTGCCCTGGCAATCTTTGGTCGTGACCGTTAAGGTAATTGTGCCGCCAACGGTGGTTTTAGCCGCTTTTAACGTGTCGTCATAGCCGTTCGCGCTGACGCTCACCAGGTCGCCCTGTGCAGGCGCAATGTTCAGCGTGATTTTCTGATCGCTCAACGCCACGGTTCCCTGATTCGGCACGCCGGTCATGGTGAATAAATACAGCGCCGGCACGGTTTGCTCCTGGTTAATTTGCGGCCAGGCCACCAGCGAACGCCCAGCCAGGTTCTGCGCACAAAATGAGCGGCTGGCGGCGGGTTGCGGAACGAGCGGAGTCTCCGGTGTAGCGGCATCGGCCCACACCAGTGATACGGCGGGCGGCGTCTGGTTTTCCCAGCGTAGCATTGGCGGAGTGTTAAACAGATCGCCTTCGGTATCCCGCGGGTTCGCCAATATTAATTTTACGGCGGTATCATCAACGCTAAATTCGCCGGGTTTGGCGCCAGATGCAATGTCGTAGGTTTTGGTCGGATCAAGCTGCACGCTACCCTGGTAGACAGGCACGCTGGCGCTATCCGCCAGCGGCGACGTACCATTAATCGCGTCAGTCGATGCATCCAGCGGGATCCATTGCCCAGCTTGCGCAGACGAACACCCCAACGCCAGCGCCAAAAAAACCAGCGCCTTTTTTAGTTTCTGCAACCCGCCCATGCCGTTACCCATTGTTATCATTTACCCTTCAACGTGCTTTGCTTAACGCCGCGTTAAGCAAAAAACGCGGAAACGCCACCCCCTTGCGGGAGTGGCGTGCGATGAACATTATTTGTGTTCGTACTCGATGGACAGGCCGTAACCCTGAACACCGTCGTTGCCGATAACCAGACCACCGCCCGAGTTGTCGAAGGCCGCTTTCGCTTCCGCGTTGGTAACCGGAATAACAAGAGGCTGGTTATTCCAGGATTCAGCGACAATACCGCCCGCCGTACCCAGTTGCAGGCTGGTGCCGGTGAATTTCCAGCGGTAGTTGTAGTTTGCGGTGACGTCTTCACCAGTATCGTACCGATCGTTGCCGTTTTCATCCGACCACAGCAGGACTTTATAGGTTGTGGCGGTTTTCAGTTTCGTCGACGAGCCGATAAGGTTAGTCGTGGTATTGTCTTCGTAGATCGAAACTTTCAGGTTGTCGTTGACTACCGGGCCTGACGGAACATCGTCGTCGTTATCGCCGCCGCCGGCATCCGTTGATAAATCAAACAGATACAGTTTGTCACCGGCTATCGGTATACCGGTCTGCGTCGTTGGCGTTAGCGTTACGCCAATGTAACGGCCGCGATCCGCGTCGGTGATCGTGTAGCTGTCGCTGCCTGCCGTACCAATTGGCTTCGGATCGGTGCCGCTGGCATCTTTGTAGCTCGTCCACTGCATCGTTTCTTTCGTCGCGCCGTTGTCGCCTTTAGTACCGCTGTCAAGGTCGCCTTCGGTATCGCCAATAACCCAACTGAGCGTGACCTTATCGCCTACATGGAACATTTTTTCCTGATCGGTAGTGGCAGTACGCGAGCCACGATCAACCGCTACGGTCACATGCCCTTTATCGCTATCGGTCTTTTCCGAGGCGCTACGGAAGATCCAGGGGATCGTCCCCTGAATGGCATCGGTCGTTCCTGATTCCGTCCACGCCAGCGCCGCCGGAACTAAACAGCATCCGGCCACCGCCAGCGCGACTTTAGTCAGTCGCTGTTTCATTTGATATCTCATCAATACTCTCCTTGATTAAATTCCAGCGACTGGCCGGATAGCCATTGCGCTGATATTACTTTTTGCTGTACACCACACGTAAACCGTATCCCTGCACGCCATCCCCCGCCTGCGCGCCAAACTTCTTCACCGCTTCCAGGTTGGTGGCGGGAATCACAATGTCCTCATTGGCGGTATGGGTCTGCGCGCCCGTTTCGCCATGGGCGCTCTGGCCGGTAAACTCCCAGCGATAGTCGTACTGCGCCATTTCTTCATCGCTGAGTTTTTCTGACTGCTGGAACACGCCGTCTTTGTTCGCATCACGCCACAACACAAAACGGTAGGTGGCATCGACGGGCGGGTGCTCTTTGTCATTGGCGATCAGGTTGACGGGTTTATCTGCGCCAGTGCGGTAAATAAAGGCGTTTAGCCCACCGATATCCCCACCAAGGAACGTCACGTCAACATAGTTACTGTCGTCATAGGGGGCCGCTTTCGCCTTCCAGCGGAAGGTGCCGGGCAGCGTGCTGGAGAGCGTTACGGTACCTTTTTCTTTATTGCGCTCGGCGATAAACACGCAGGGGGATTCCGTGGTGCAAGGCTTGTCGCCCAATGCCACTTTTGTATCGTTCGCGTCATAAAGTTGCGGCGCAAGGTTATCTTCCGGCAGCGCCTCGCCGTTGCGATCGGTACCGTCTCCAAAGCTATCGGTAACGTCGAGATCCATCACCACGCCATCGACGCCATCTGCCTGGGCGCTGGCTTCATGGCTGTGATTGTTCTCATCCGGCACATCTGCGATGTTATTGACGATCAGCTCAATTTTACGGTCTTGCTGAACGGTGATTTCCACCACACCGGAATTCTGCCGATTACCCTTTTCATCCTCCAGCGCCAGCCGTACCCGCCAGGTGTTCAGCTTTTCCTGCTCAGCTTTATCGGAACTGTACTGCCAGGCAGGCAGCACCAGATTCCAGTGGTTGTTGTTCCCTTCAGTGATGGTATTTGCTTTAACAACAGGCATGACCAGCGTGCGGGCTGCGTTGTTTTTCGCCTGCCACGAGGCGGCGACAATTTTGTAGTGGTGGTTGATCAGCGCGTTGATGGTCCATTTACATTTTTCCAGGCCAACCGCTTCCTCTGGCGTATCTTTAATCACGCATTCCGGATGCTCATTGGTGGCGTCCGCTTTGAGCCACAAGGTGACGTCAAGCGGGTCTTTTTCTTTGTATTCCAGCACGATAAAGTTATTACGTTCGACGAAATCATGCCGACTGCCCATCAGCGTGTGGGCTGCCGCGACATTATCGCCGTTGAGCTGATCCTTCAGCGGGACGCCAAACTGGTAATTGAAGGTGGCATTAATGCTGACATCAGTATTATCGCCGGTCCCCGCTTTGTAATCAGCGCCAACGGTGAGAAGAGGTACCGGCTGATAGTTCACGCCAACGGTCACAGCAAAGGGATCTTTCTCTAAGTTATCCGTGCCGAAAAGCGCAACTTCATCGCCATAATATTGTTCAAAAACCAGTTTTCCGCCCAGTTGCGGGTATGCGGGTAGCCAGGCTTCTGCGCGAACATCCCAGCCGCGCGCCGGACGTTCTTCATAGAAATCGAAGTCTTCAGAATCTTTCCAGTCTGAAAGCGGATGATAATAGTTACCGGAGAATTTTAAATAATCGGTCCAGGCTTCTGTTCCTAAGCCTAATCGACGATGGCCTCGGGTAAAATCATAATCGTAAAATATATTTCCACCCAATAACCATTTATCTAAATTATGTCTCACCCCAAAACCGATATTCCCTATTGTACGGTCATCTTTTCGCTGAGCAGATAATTGGCTAAATAAAACAGTTTGTTGGTTATCATATAAGGGAACAAAATAATCTAAGGAACTTCCATCAAGATCGCCGCCTTGTCCAATAGAAAGGTTTGAACGAACTTTACCAAATGGCGACATTGCCCCCTCGATTAAAGACTGCGCGCCCGAGGTGACCTGCCCTTGAAGGTAGCTACGCGCCTGCGACTCCAGCGCCTCAGGCGTCAGGTTCTCAAAGCCCTGGGTCGCAGAGCCCATGAAATACTCCGCGCCCTGCTCTTTCAGCGATTGCCCTTTAGATTCCTGCTCTTCTCGCTGCGCTTGCTCACTGCCTAGATCGGGCAGTGTAGATTCCGGCGGATGTTTATTATCAGGCGTAGCAGTATCGGGCTCGGCGTATACCGTCCCTGAAATAAACAGAAGTAATAGCAGGCGCATCCACTGCACGATAAAAAATCCTGACAATAAAATTTTGACCGACTAATTTTATGTCGACAAAAAAGAAAAAAACAGCGACGCCCCTCTAAATAAATTCTGAAAATTAGTTTTTCTTGATTAATCGCACATCATGTATTGGAATAATTTATTTTAATAAATAATATAAACAAACATAACATTCATTAAATGAATATCCCCGACAATTAAGCCGGGAATAATATTCATTCAGGCAGGAAGAATAAATTCGACACGTTTGCGGGAAATCAACCCGTGCCCATTCTGGCAGAAATAATCGACCGCGCCGCAGGCTTTCAGAACCTGTAACGGCTGATGGCAATCCGGGCAGCAGGCCAGCAGTTCGACATCATTACCGCAGGATGGACAATGCGCATGTGCGCCATCCTGCTCCAGCAGGTGCTGACATTTTGGGCAAAGCAGTTCCATAGTGGCTCCTTAATGACAATGGCCTCTTAAAGAGGCCATTGATTAGTGATTACTTACTTTTCTTAATGTGCTGAATCAGACGTTTACGCTTACGCATCTGGGTTGGGGTCAGCGTATTGCGCTTATTCGCATACGGGTTTTCCCCTTCCTTGAACTGAATACGAATCGGCGTCCCCATCACATCCAGCGACTTGCGGAAGTAGTTCATCAGATAACGTTTGTAGGAATCCGGCAGGTCTTTCACCTGGTTGCCGTGAATTACCACGATTGGCGGGTTATAACCCCCGGCGTGCGCATATTTCAGCTTCACGCGACGGCCACGCACCAGCGGCGGCTGGTGATCTTCCACGGCCATCGTCATGATACGGGTCAGCATCGCCGTACCCACGCGGCGGGTGGAGCTATCATAGGCTTCACGCACGGATTCGAACAGGTTGCCCACGCCGCTGCCGTGCAGCGCAGAGATAAAGTGCACGCGCGCGAAGTCGATAAAGCCCAGACGGTAGTCCAGCGTCTCTTTCACCTGCTCTCTGACTTCGTTACTCAGGCCATCCCATTTGTTGACCACAATAACAAGTGAGCGCCCACTATTCAGGATGAAGCCCAGCAGGGACAGGTCCTGATCGGAGATGCCTTCACGGGCATCAATAACCAGCAGCACCACGTTAGCGTCTTCAATCGCCTGTAACGTCTTGATAACGGAGAATTTCTCGACCACATCGGTAATTTTTCCGCGCTTACGCACACCGGCGGTGTCGATGAGCACGTATTCACGCTCATCGCGTTGCATCGGGATATAGATACTGTCACGCGTCGTACCCGGCATGTCATAGACCACTACGCGGTCTTCGCCGAGAATACGGTTAGTAAGTGTAGACTTACCTACGTTCGGACGACCGACAATCGCCAGCTTGATAGGCAGCGTTGTCGGGTCGAAATCATCTTCCGGCTCTTCCAGCGGTTCACCGTTCTGCTCAGCTTCAAATTTCGCCCAGTACTCCGCGTCTTCGTCTACTTCTTCCGGCGGGTTAACGTCATCAACAAACGGCAGCAGCACGTGTTCCAGCAGGCTGGTCACGCCGCGACCGTGGGAGGCGGCGATCGGGTAGATATCCCCCAGACCGAGCGACCAGAAATCAGCGATGGCCTGATCGGCATCAACGCCGTCCGTTTTGTTCGCTACCAGGAAAGTCGGTTTTTCACGAGAACGCAAATGTTTGGCGATCGCTTTATCCGCAGGCATCAGCCCGGCGCGCGCATCGACCATAAACAGCACCACGTCGGCCTCTTCAATCGCCAGCAGCGACTGTTCCGCCATACGGGTTTCTACGCCCTCTTCTGTACCGTCGATACCGCCAGTATCGATACAGATGAACTCACGGCCTTCCACTTCAGCACGACCGTATTTACGGTCACGAGTCAGACCCGGGAAATCCGCGACCAGCGCATCACGAGTGCGCGTCAGGCGGTTAAATAGCGTGGATTTTCCAACGTTAGGGCGCCCGACAAGCGCGACCACAGGAATCATGTTAAAGCCTCATTAACTCAATATTTGGTTTGCCGGGTGGCGCTGCGCTTACCCGGCCTACAGAAAATGTAGCCTCATAAACGTTGCACCATCGGGCACAAAAACAATAATAATAAAAATAGCAAACGGCCCCTGATTTAACAGGAGCCGTTATTCACTGAATCACCGCACTATTTTAACGCGTAATAGCGTACAGCGTACCGTCTTTTGCCTGAATCAGCAGTTTGCCATCGGCAACAACCGGCTCAGTCAGGAAGCCAGAGCTGTCCACTTTTTGCTGTGCAACAAAGCGGCCATCTTCGGTGTTAATCCAGTGCATGTAACCTTCGCTATCGCCAACCACCAGACTGCCGTTATACAGCGCAGGCGCCGTCAGCAGGCGGTGCAGCAGATCGCTTTGCGTCCACAGCGTTACGCCGCCATCAGTGGTGAGCGCCAGAAGGCGGTCGTTCTGATCGACCATATAGATACGGTTGCCATCGACGATGAAATCATTCACCGAACCCAGCTCGCGTTTCCACAGGATCTGGCCGCTGCGCAGGTCCAGTGCGGTCAGGTTACCGTTGTATGCCAGCGCGTAAACGACGCCATTGGCGATAACCGGCGTGGTATCGACATCGCTCAGACGGTCAATTTCGGTGTTACCCGTTGCCTGAGAAATACGTTGCTGCCAAATCAGCTGGCCCTGCTGCATCAGCACGGCGCTGACGCGTCCGTTATCACCACCCACAATCGCTGCGCCGTAAGCAACAGCCGGAGCGGATTCACCGCGCAGTGACAACGCTGGCATATCCAGGTTGACGGTCCACTTGATCGCACCGTCAGCTTCGTTCAGCGCCTGCAGCTGACCGTTGCTGGTATGAACCAGTACCAGGCCGTCGCTGACCACTGGACGAGACAGAACTTCACCCGCCATAGCCGTCTGCCAGGTGATGGAACCATCGCCTGCATCCAGGGAATACACTTTTGCTTTTTCACTGCCGACATAAACATGGCCGCCAGAAACGGTCAGGCCGCCGGAAAGCAGCGCCGGTTTACGTGACAGCCAGCCATCTTTTTCCGCCAGGTCGATAGACCAGACTTCTTTGCCGTCATCCGCGTTCAGCGCTTTAACGGTACCACGACGATCTGCCGCATAAACCACGCTGTCTGCATAGGCCGGATGCAGGTTGGAATAGAAGTTGCCAATTCCGTTACCCACCGACACATCCCATGCGGTAGAAGGTGTGAACTGGTTTTCAACCGTCGGCAGCGGGGACATTTTTACGATATCTTCTTCGCCGCTAAACCAGGAACAACCACTCAACAGAGTGACAGAAAGCAGTCCTGGCAAAAGTAATTTACGCAATTGCATCGGGTCCCTCTCAGATGGACAAATTATTAATTTTCATGCGCATCATTTCGCTGAGCGCAGGAGAAGCATCGCTTTTCGCCCCTGCTTCCCAGGCCGCGCGAGCGCCTTGTTTGTCACCTTTGCTGAGCAGAATTTCCCCGCGCAAATCGGCGACGATAGCCGTCCAGCCTTCGCCTTTAATGCTTTCAATGGTCTTCAGCGCCGCATCCGGCTGCTTCATTTGCAGCTGAACGCGTGCCAGACGCATGCTGATAACCGATTTCAGATTCTCATCAGAAGCCGCAGCTAAGCCCTGGTTAAGCTGTTTTTCCGCTTTATCCAGTTCATTTTTGTCTACGTATTGCTGAGCCAGTTCCAGCGACGCGAAAGCACCGTAGGTGTTTTTCGATTCGGCAGCGAATTTCTCTGCTCCGGCCAGCGCTTCCGGTTTCCCTGAACTAAGAGAAGAAACGGCATTTTCATAGGCCTGTGAAGATTCACGCGCCGTATTCAGCTGATGGGACGTCCAGTAACGCCAGCCAACCAGCGCACCAATCCCTAAAATGACCCCAACGGCCAGCGCTTTACCGTTTTCGGCAAAGAAACGCTTAAGCGCGTCAACCTGGTCGTTATCGTTATTGTACATTTCCACGCAGTCCTTCTCCTGATAAAAATGTCCGGGAGATTAACCCAGAATAGTGCGCAAATGCGCGGCAACGCCGTCCTGCGTTACGGTTGTCTGCTCGCCAGAACGTAAATCCTTCACGACCACATTCGCTTGTGCGACTTCAGACTCACCTAACACCAGAGCAACGCGCGCACCCCATTTGTCCGCACGGGCAAACTGTTTCTTGAAGTTGCCGCCGCCGTGGTTAGTCATCAGTTTCACACCCGGAATTGCATCACGTACCTCTTCAGCCAGACGCATTGCGGCGGACTGAGTATCAGCACCTGAGGCTACCAGGTATATATCGACAACAGGATCGGCTTTAAATTCCGGATTAACTGCCTGAACTAACAAAACAAGTCGTTCGAGACCCATCGCGAAGCCCACCGCCGGGGTGGCGCGACCGCCCAATTGCTCAACCAGACCGTCATAACGCCCACCGGCGCAAACGGTACCCTGCGAGCCCAGGCTGTTGGTCACCCACTCAAACACGGTGCGGTTGTAGTAGTCCAGACCGCGCACCAGACGCTGGTTGACGGTGTAGGCAATGCCTGCCGCATCCAGCTGAGCGCACAGACCGGCAAAATGTTCGCGAGACTCATCGTCAAGATAGTCGCCCAGCGCAGGCGCGTCGTTCAGCAGCGCCTGAACGTCCGGATTTTTTGAATCCAGTACGCGCAGCGGGTTGCTGTACATACGACGTTTGCAGTCTTCGTCCAGCTTCTCTTTATGCTGTTCGAGGAAGGCAATCAGCGCATCACGATAGTTCGCACGCGCTTCCAGGGAACCAATAGAGTTCAGCTCCAGCGCGACATGTTCAGAAATGCCCAGCGCGCGCCACCAGCGAGCGGTAAGCATAATCAGCTCGGCGTCGATATCCGGCCCTTGCAGACCAAACACTTCGCAACCCAGCTGATGGAACTGGCGGTAGCGGCCTTTCTGCGGACGTTCGTGACGGAACATCGGCCCGATATACCACAGACGCTGCTCCTGATTGTACAGAAGACCATGCTCGATGCCGGCGCGTACGCAGCCCGCAGTACCTTCCGGACGCAGGGTCAGGCTATCGCCATTGCGGTCCTCAAAGGTATACATCTCTTTTTCAACCACGTCGGTCACTTCACCAATCGCGCGTTTGAATAACGGGGTCTGCTCTACAATCGGCAAACGGATTTCACTGTAACCGTAGCTGCCGAGCACGTTTTTGAGTGTGCCTTCAATGCGCTGCCAGATGGCGGTCTCGCCAGGCAGATAATCGTTCATGCCGCGGATGGCTTGAATGTTTTTTGCCACGTTTATTCTCTTTATAAATATAAAAATGAACCCTCAGCGGATTTCCCGCAGGGGTTCAATCATACACGGGAAGTTCGGGTCGTCATACTTCGAGAACACTAACTTCCCATCTTGTTATTTTTCGACCTGCTGAACATCGATACGATTGGCTTCATCCAGAATCGTCGCCTTTGCACGAATGCGGGCTTCAAGCTGGTCGATCATATCATCGTTATCCAGACGGTCTTTACGCACGCCATCTTCGTACAGGCCGCTTTTCTTATTACCGCCCGTCACGCCCAGCGTTGATACCAGCGCTTCACCTGGGCCATTCACCACGCAACCGATAATGGAAACGTCCATCGGCGTGATGATATCTTCCAGGCGCTGTTCCAGTGCGTTGACCGTACCGATAACGTCAAATTCCTGACGTGAACAGGTCGGGCAGGCAATGAAGTTGATGCCGCGCGCACGAATACGCAGGGATTTCAGAATGTCGAAACCGACTTTGATCTCTTCAACCGGATCGGCCGCCAGCGAGACACGCAGCGTGTCGCCGATCCCTTCCGAGAGCAGCAACCCTAAGCCGATCGCCGATTTCACCGCGCCGCTGCGTGCGCCGCCTGCTTCGGTGATCCCCAGGTGCAGTGGCTGATCGATCTGCTTGGCCAGCAGACGATACGACTCAACGGCGAGGAAAACATCAGAGGCTTTCACGCTGACTTTGAACTGATCAAAGTTCAGACGATCGAGGTGATCGACATGGCGCATCGCGGATTCCAGAAGCGCCTGCGGCGTCGGTTCGCCATATTTCTCCTGGAGATCTTTCTCCAGAGAACCGGCGTTAACGCCAATACGGATAGGAATATTTTTGTCGCGCGCGCAATCCACCACCATCCGGATACGTTCTTCGTTTCCGATGTTGCCGGGGTTGATACGCAGACAGTCGACGCCGTATTCCGCGACTTTTAGCGCAATACGGTAGTCGAAGTGAATATCAGCCACCAGCGGCACGCTGACCTGCTGTTTGATGAGTTTGAACGCTTCTGCCGCGTCCATCGTCGGCACGGAAACACGAACGATATCCGCCCCGACGCGTTCTAACGCTTTAATCTGATTAACCGTTGCTTCCACATCGGTGGTACGCGTGTTGGTCATCGACTGTACGGCGATGGGAGCCCCATCGCCAATCGGCACGTTCCCAACGTAAATGCGTTTCGATTTTCTACGTTGAATTGGAGCCTGGTTGTGCATGAAAAATCTCCCGCGTTGCCCGTCTGTTACTGTGCCGGTGATTGTTCGGCATTCACGGTCAGACGCGCAACCTGGTTAGTTCTGATAAAACGGCTCAGATCGACAGGTTTACCCTGATACTGGATCTGTACTGCAGCCGGCGCGCCAATTTTCAGTTTGTACGGCGCCTGGCCCACGAGATTCAAGTTACCATCTTTACGCTGCATACCGCTGAACAGTTTTTTACCGGTCGCATCGGTGACTTCCAGCCAGCAATCCGCGGTAAAGTTCATCACCAGCGCATTCGGGTCAGCCGCTGGCGTAACAGGCTGAGCCGGGTCAGTTGGCAGGCCAGTGGCTACCGGTGCAGTCGTCTGCGCGGTCGCTGCCGGGTCTACATTCGCCTGGGACGGCGCAACTACCGCGTTATTTTGCGCGTCGGTTGCTGGCGCAGGCGTCGCTGTCGGGGCTGGCGTTTGCGTCGCTGCGGTATCTGCTGGCGTCGTTGCTGGCGCGGTGTTATCCGCTGTAGCAGGCGCACTGGTTGCGCCGGTATCTAATGGCACATCCTGAGAACCGGTATTGCTGCTGTTATTGAGTTCCACGGAGGATTGATCCGCCATGGTGGTGATCTCTTCCTGCTGCGCTTTGTGGTTTTGCCACCACCACGCCACCGTAAGACCGACGACCACGAACAGCACCAGCCAGGTGAAGCTCATCAGCCAGCCGTCACGTTTTTTACGACGTTTACCCAGCGAGAAGCTCTGCATCGGCGCGACTTTCGCTGCGCGAACCGGTGCCTGCTTTTCCATCATCGGCAGCAGTTCTTCTTCAGGAATATGAACGAGGCGAGCGTAAGAACGGATATAACCACGCAGGAATGTTGAAGCGAGTTCAGCGGGCGCTTTATCTTCTTCAATATCGCGAACGGTGGAAACCTTCAGGCATAACCGTTCAGCAACCGCCTGCTGGCTGAGTCCGAGTTGTTCACGGGCATTGCGTAAACGGGAGCCCGTGGTACGTGCTTCTTGTTGATCAGGGTTGGTTTCAGTATTCATTCGCTACAACTGCTGGTTCGTGAAATTAAGACTCTGATGCAGACTACGCCTACACCGCGAAACATCCGATCGTTGACTTCGAACAGACAGTATAAGCTGCCCGGTTAGCGACCTCAAAACAGCACCAGAGACGGTAGCGGCACTGTCATTCCTGCGCTACATACTGCCTCAATACTGGCGGAAACGCACCGTAATTATTAACCAGATCAGTACGTTTCGCCTAATCCTTGCCCATTTAACGTCGCGCACGCCATTTCTGCCGTGCGCGAAGGCATGATTACACGGCTTTTACGTCGATAGCCTCGCCCTGCATACGCTTACGAAGGGTACGTTTGGTACGGTCGATAACATCACCGGCCAGCTGGCCGCATGCAGCATCGATGTCATCACCACGAGTTTTACGCACAATAGTGGTAAAACCGTATTCCATCAGTACTTTCGAGAAACGGTCGATACGGCTGTTAGAGCTACGGCCATACGGCGCGCCCGGGAACGGGTTCCACGGAATCAGGTTGATTTTGCACGGCGTATCTTTCAGCAATTCAGCCAGCTGATGCGCGTGTTCAGTACCGTCGTTGACGTGGTCGAGCATCACGTACTCGATGGTCACACGGCCCTGATTGGCGTTAGATTTTTCCAGATAACGGCGAACCGCCGCCAGGAAGGTTTCGATATTGTACTTTTTGTTGATCGGTACAATTTCATCACGAATTTCGTCGTTTGGCGCGTGCAGGGAGATCGCCAGCGCAACGTCAATCATATCGCCGAGTTTATCCAGTGCCGGAACGACGCCAGAGGTGGACAAGGTGACACGACGTTTGGACAGACCAAAACCGAAATCATCAAGCATGATTTCCATTGCCGGAACCACGTTAGTGAGGTTCAGCAACGGCTCGCCCATGCCCATCATCACCACGTTGGTGATAGGACGCTGACCGGTGATTTTGGCCGCGCCAACAATTTTCGCCGCACGCCAGACCTGGCCAATAATTTCCGAAACGCGCAGGTTACGGTTAAAGCCCTGCTGCGCCGTAGAACAGAATTTACACTCTAACGCACAGCCAACCTGTGAAGAAACACACAGGGTTGCGCGATCGTCTTCCGGGATATAAACCGTTTCAACGCGCTGATCGCCAACCGCAATCGCCCATTTGATGGTGCCATCGGAAGAACGTTGCTCTTCAACCACTTCCGGCGCACGAATTTCAGCGACTTCTTTCAGCTTATTACGCAGCACCTTGTTGATATCGGTCATATCATCAAAGTTATCGCTGCAGTAGTGATACATCCACTTCATGACCTGATCGGCACGGAAGGGTTTCTCGCCTAAGTCTTTAAAAAACTCGCGCATCTGCTGACGGTTGAGATCCAGCAGGTTAATTTTTCCATCTTTATTGGGAACCGCCGGGATGGCGCTCTCAGGCGTGACAATTTGTTCAGACATAATCTTTACCGGCCTCGTTGTTACACGTTATGGCCCCTGGAGGGTTAATAAAAAGAAACGCCCCGGGAGAGCGGTCTGCTCGTCCGGGGGCGTTGCATTGTACAAATTCTGGCGCACGGACGCCACGTCTGCACGTGACATTCGTAAAAATAATCATACCTGTCTCAACCGTAGGCCTGATAAGCGAAGCGCCATCAGGCATTGTGCGGGTGCTTTGCCGGGTGGCGGCTGACGCCTTACCCGGCCTACAGGCTGATCAATTAGCGAGTGCGCGGGCAGACTTCGCCTTCACCGAAGAAGTAAGCGATTTCGCGCTGTGCAGATTCAACAGAATCGGAACCGTGGGTGCCGTTTTCGGTGAAGCTGTCAGCGTAATCTGCACGCAGGGTACCCGCCAGGGCGTTAGCCGGGTTGGTCGCACCCAGCAGATCGCGGTGACGCTGTACCGCGTTCTCGCTTTCCAGAACGGAAACCACGATCGGGCCAGAGGTCATGAATTCAACCAGACCGTCGAAGAACGGTTTGCCATCATGCTCAGCGTAGAACCCACGCGCTTGCTCAACGGTCAGATGCAGCATTTTGGTGCCGACGATTTTGAACCCTGCCGCTTCAAAACGAGCAAAGATGCTTCCAATAACGTTTTTTGCCACCGCGTTTGGCTTGATGATGGAAAAAGTACGTTCAATAGCCATGATTACCTCTGAAATGTGTTCTGTTGTTATGCATACGTCGTATGACCTGGCGCGGATTATAATGAGACAAGCTCGCCTTGCCTATGGACGAAGGTAACATTTTTTTAAAATAAAATTAGCTTTAGCAACATTCTTACGCTAGCTGGCGCAAAAATCTTATTGAAAGGTAAAATTCACCGTCGCTATCTGCCCACCGTCATCTATCACCACCAGTTGATATTCTGCCGCTTTTTGTAACGTAAGCGTCAGATTTTTTCCCGCGCTTTCCTGCGGCTCACCATTCAGGAACCACCAGCGTCGCCCTTCTCCGCCGCTGGTTTGCAGCGCAATCGTAGCCAGAGATTCACCGGGGGCACGTTGGATCACCGCGCCTTCTCGCACGCCAGAAAGCACTAACGGCGGCGCGTCCTGCGTTATTTGTGGCGGGCAAACGGTTGAGGCGGCAGGAAGTCTGGCAGCGCGTCGCTCACTGGCGGGAAGCCAGGGTTCAAGCGGCAGCGGCCACACATCCAGGGTAGTTTGCTTCGCATCCGGGCAATCTGCTGCAACGCGTTTGCCCTGCGCATCCAGCCAGACCGGGAAGCGAATTCCGCGAATGCCTTCCTGACCGGGCAACAGCAAAGTCGGTGGCTGGCTGCTGTCCAAAAGCCAGGTCGCGAGACGGCGGCGGCAGTTCGCATCGCCCTCCGGCAGCGACTGCCCGCCAGGCCAGCATATCGTCCCACCGCTCACCGAAGCTGGACGTGGATCGGTGGGTAATCCGTTTTTCCCTGCACTGGCGTGGGAAAGTAACAGATTGCTCACCTGATTCAGTAGCGGCACCGCGCTGGCAAAACCAAACTGCCCCGCGACGGGCGTACCGTCTGGCCTGCCGGTCCAGATGCCGATGCTGTAACGCGCATTCAGGCCAATTGCCCACGCGTCGCGATAGCCGTAGCTGGTCCCGGTTTTCCATGCCAGCGGCACCACCTGTGGCAGAGAATCATCGGCCATCGGCTGATCTTCTCCCGCCAGAATACGGCGAATGATCCACGCCGATCCCGGCGACAAGAGCGGGCGTTCCACCAGTGGATCGTCGGCAAGCAAACGTAAGCGCCCTGCTTTACCATGACGTGCAAAAGCGCTATAGGCGGCAGTGATATCTGCCAGCCTCGCGCCCGCCCCGCCGAGGATCAACGATAAATTAGGCTCCGCGCCTGCAGGCAGTATCAACGGTAAACCGGCGTTACGCAGGCGCGCGGCAAACTGTTTCGGGCCGTAGGCTTCCAGAACCTGCACAGCTGGAAGATTCAACGATCGCACCAGCGCCTCGCTCATGCTCACCGGGCCGTGGAAGCCGCTATCAAAGTTTCCGGGTCGGTAATCCCCCACCCGGCGCGGCACGTCCTGGAGCAGCGAAGCAGAATGGATCAATCCTTCATCCATCGCCATACCATATACAAACGGTTTTAATACCGATCCCGGCGATCGGATCGCCGACACCATATCGATATGCCCAAATCGACTGTCGTCAGCGATGTCCGCCGACCCCACCCAGCCGCGCACCTGCATCGTACTGTTATCCACAACGATCATCGCCAGCGAACTGCGCGGCGGCAGGCGCGATTTCCAGTTGAGCGCCATCTCTTCAAGCTGGCGTTGTAGCCCGGCATCCAGCGTGGTGGTGATTTTTTCTGCTTTGCTCATCGCCAGCACTTTGCGCGAGAAGAGCGGCGCCAGCTGCGGCATCTGCCGTGGGAACAACCAGACAGGCTCTTCGCTGGCTTCTTTCACCACCTTTGCGGGCCACACCTGCTGGGTTTGCATGCGGGCCAGCACTTTGTTGCGTGCCGCCTGCGCGCGTTCCGGCCAGCGATCCGGGCGTAAACGACTCGGCGCCTGCGGCAGCACGGCCAGCAACGCTGCATCGGCATAGCTCAATTGTGCGGGCGGTTTACCCAGATAGGCCCAGCTTGCCGCGCCCACTCCCTGCAACGTGCCGCCGAAAGGGGCGCGATTGAGATAGAGGGTAAGAATATCGCGTTTTGAAAGGTGCCACTCCAGCTGAAACGCGCGCCAGAGCTGACGGAATTTACCGCCGAAAGTACGAGGATGAGGGTCCAGCAGGCGAGCCACCTGCATGGTTAGCGTACTGCCGCCGGAGACCACGCGCCCGGACGTAAGATCCTGCCAGGCCGCGCGCAGGATCGACAACGGGTTAACGCCGGGATGATCCCAGAACCAGCGATCTTCATACTGAATCAGCGCATCAAGATAGCGCGGCGACACCTCTTCAATGGTGACCGGATAACGCCAGATCCCTTCAGCGTCAGCAAAACGCCACAGCGGTGTGCCATCCTGAGCGACCACCACGCGGGCGGGCGTCACTTCATGTAACGGCAACGGCCAGAGACGATCGGCCCCCAGCACCGCCAGCCACACCACTACCGCGCTCGCCGCCAGCCAGAGCCAGCGGCGTTTAAACGCAGACCACAACCGCATCTTACGGCGTGACGATCAGCGGGCCATCCGCCTGGCCGGTCGCGCGCCACTGCGGCACATACATCGATTCCACCTGCGGCTGTGGCAACTGATAGGTACCCGGCATCACTGCACGCGCCAGATAAACCAGCGTGACCGGCTGGTTCTCATTGACGGCAACGGCCGCCACAAAGCGATCGTCGCGGAATTCCATATGCTGAATATCCGCCTGTTGCATCTGGTTGATCAGGTTCTGCGCTTCGCCTGCGTTATCCGCAAGGCTGGCGCTGCTGTTCGCCAGGTTTTGATTTTCCAGCTCCAGCCCGGCAGGCAGCATATCAACGACCAGCGCGTCCGGTACGTTCTGGCTGGCGTTGATCTCAAGGCGCACCAGCACCAGGTCACCGCTGCGCAGTGACGAGATGGCTTTCGGCCTTCCGTCAGTACCAAGGATCTGGCGTTCAATCTGCAATACGTTACTGACCGGCTCTGGCGAATATTCCGGGTACCCGGTGGCATCGAGGCGCAACCACAGCGGCTGCGCGCCGCTATTAGTCACCTGCAAAGCGCCTAACTGGTCCGCATCCAGATTGCGGGTTTGTGCTTTATCGCTCTGCAACGGCGCGGCATCCAGCGACGTTTGCGCCTGCCAGTTGCCCGGTAAATCAGCAAGACCGCGACCCGCCAGGAACAGCGAATTGCTCTCCTGCGTGGATAACCAACGCTCTCCGAACGCCTGCTCAGAGAGCGTTTGCAGCAGCGTGTTTTGCGCATCCGGCAGCAGTTTGTTCTCTTCCATCAACGCCAGCATCAGCGCGTTATCCCGCAGCGCGCTGCCGTAATCACCAATCCAGCGCGGCGTGTCGGCACGCGGCGTTTTCAGCGCCAGTTGAATGGCTTCTTCACTACGCGGCGCATCGCCCATCGCTTTCAATGCCACGCCCAGTTGCATCAGCGACAGGCCCGATTTCGCCTGCGCGTGACGTTCCCAGATTTCGCGCAGCGCGCCGAGCGGCGCTTTCTGCTGACGCGCCAGCACCTGCGCGGCATAAGCCTGAACGGCAAAGCGGCTGGCGGCAACGTCATCGCTGTAGCGAAGGGTCATCAGCCCCGGCTCCTGTAGATAACGCAGCAGACGGTTATTGCCTTTGTTGATGGCGTCTGCCGGTACGCTGTAACCCTGCTCGCCCGCGCGCACCAGGAAGTCCATCGCGTAGGCGGTCAGCCAGTACTCTTCCGGGCCTTCTTTATCCCACAGGGCGAAACCGCCATCCTGACGCTGCATTTGCAGCATCCGTGAAATTCCCACATCTACCGCCGCGCGACGTTTCTCATCGCTGTCGCCGGTAATACCGAGCGTTTTGAGCTGCGCCGCATTGGTGTATAGCGATGGGAAAAGACCGCTGGCGGTCTGCTCCAGACAACCATACGGATACGCTTTCAACTCGCGGATATAGCGCGCCAGGTTCAGCGGCGGCTTACCGCTCAGCAGCAGCTGCCCCTGAACCGTTGCCGGAGAGAAATTCGCCAGAGAGTCCGGCGGTACATTCCAGCTTTCGCCGGGTTGCAATGCAGCCCCCACGTTCACCGTCTGCGCCGGGAAGGCCGGGCGTACGCCCAGCTTCCAGGATTTACTGACCGGCGGCAACGTTTCCCCCGGTAATGCCAGACCACTTACCGTGATATCCACCTGACCGTCGCCAAAACCCTCTTTCGCGCTTACCGGCACAAACTGAATATTGCGCACGCCCGGCTGTAACGTAATCGGCGCAGGCTGCGCGCCTTCCAGCTGAATCAACCCGCTCGCCGCCAGCTGTACGTTCAGCGTTTGCGGTTTATCCGTGAGGTTAGTGATATCCAGCGTCAGACGCGCGGTATCGCCGCCCGCCAGGAAGCGCGGCATGTTCAGTTCAGCAATCACCGGCGCGGCAACCACCACTTTATCTTCGCTGCTGCCAAAATCTTCATCGGTCCACGCCTGCGCCATCACGCGCAGCTCGCCGTTGAAATCGCCAATCGGCAGCGTGACGGTGCCTTCGCCGTTTTCATCGAGCGTTACCGGCTGGGCCTGTTGCGCGATAATGGTGACGTGGTTAACCGGCGGTTTACCGCCGCGTTTCAGTTCGTCGCCATCACCACCAAAGCGCAGGCTCGCCAGACGACCCTGCCCTTCAATCACCTGGCCGTAGATATCATAAATATCCGCGCCGTAGCGTTTCTGGCCAAAGAAGCCCTGCCACGGATCGGGCGTGGTGTAATCAGTAATGTTCAGCACGCCGCTGTCCACCGCCGAAAGCAGCACGTTCACTTGTTTCGGCGCTGCGCCCTCTTTACGGTCAACTTTCACTTTCACCGTCAACGGCTGATTCGGGCGCATTTTCGCAGGCGCATCAAGAGCGATATTCAGACGACGGTTCTCATCGCCGAGCGGCAGATGCAGTACGCCGACCGCGCGTTTTGGCGTGGCGGAACGGGATTTGTCACCCGGACGCACCACCAGCGTGCTCAAATAGAGGTCATGACGATTCCAGCTTTTATCCACCGGAATGGTGAGATCCAGCCCTTCCGCCGGAACGGTGATTTCCTGCCACCACAACGGGCCTTCGCTCGATTCCACCATCGCATAACCTTTGCCCGCCGCCGGAGCGGCTACGTGCAGCTTGATGGTATCGCCCGGTTTATAGGACGGTTTATCCAGCTTCATGGTCACGCGATCCGGGCGCGCCGCGCCGCTGCCATCGCTGTTATCCTGCCAGCTGTATCCGGCCCAGAAACGTACGCTGCTCAGGGTATCGTTCGGCCCTTTCACTTCCAGACGATAGGCGCCCCACTCAACCGGGAAACTGACCTTGCCAGTTTCATCGGCTTTCAGATTAAGGCTCTCTTCGCCTTCCACCAGGTCTTTCTGGTCAAACTGGGATTTCCAGCCCTCGTCTTCTGACCAGTTCCAGTAGTAGTCACGACGCTCACGGATAAGGCGAACCTGTAAGCCTTCAACCGCTTTGCGCTCGCCCTGCGCGTTGGCATAAACGATATCAAATGCGGCCTGGCTGTCTTCGTCGACAATCGGCTGATTCACGGTGGTGTCGGTGCGATAGTCATACACCGCTTTGCTGGCGAACTGTGGGCGAATACCCGGCAGTTCCGGCGCCGGCCAGATAGCCTGTTCGGCGCGACGCGTCACCGGGCGGCCGCCGGATTCCAGCAGGCTGGCCTGTAAAATGACCTGCAACGGGGAATGTGCTTCCTGCCACTGGCTGGAGGTAGTCACTTCCCCGCGCCCTTTTTCATCCAGCGTCAGGCTGGCTTCATCCAGACTGCGCGAGAGATTTTGTTCCGCAATATCGCCAAACTGGAAACCCGGCAGCGCGGCAACGGCATCACGAAGCGGACGCAGGAACAGTTTGCCCTGTAAGGTGTTGCCATTGGCCGGTGCGCCATAGAGGTAGTAACCGACAACGCCAAACTTCACATCATCTTCTGGTGCCAGCGGGGTTTTCTCGGCACTCAGGTTAAGCGCCAGACGTTCCGGCATGAAATCTTCAACGTGGAAATCCCACTCCTGGCGCTGGTTATCACCGGTGTTGGCGCGAATATGCCACATCCCGGTCGCCGCGCCGCTATCGAGCGGATAGTTCAACTGATACAGACCGTTCACCGGTTTGCTGACCACGCTGCGCACCACCTGGCCGTCGGGTTTCACCACGTCGATTTTGACCGGTTGTTCCGCCAGCGGTTTGCCATCGCCATCGCGTAGCAGGCCGTTCAGGATGACGGTTTCACCAGGACGATAGAGATCGCGCGGGCCAAACATGAAGAACTGTTTGCTGTAGCCAGGCGCGCCGGCAATGGCGAATTCAGCAAGATCGAGCGCCGGGAGTTTGAGATCGAGAAGCGTGGTTTGGCCATCTTTGCGCGCCAGCACCAGCGCCGCTTCTTTATCGGTTTGCAGCGTGGCGTGCCCCTGCGCATCGCTGTTCGCCTGCGCCAGAGTTTGCCCTTTTTCATTCAGCAGTTGTACATCGACCGCCGACTGCGCCGCGCCGTTTTCCAGACTTTGGGTAAAGACGTCCAGACGATTGTGATAGCGGTGCGCGGAAAGGCCGATATCGCTCAGGGTAAAGAGCGTGGCGGCATTACTGTAGTTATAGTGCCCGGCCTGATTCATCACCGCGATGTATACACCAGACTGTTGCAGCGGTTTGATATCTTTCAGCGGCAGCAGCAGTTTCTCGCGGGTGTTACGCTCCGGGTTGAGATCGAAGCGCCCGGTGTAGACTAAATCCGCCATTTTCAGCAGTTCGTCAGATTCCCAGTTGCTCAGCGAGTTACGGTATTCCCACGAACTGACAAACGACGCCAGCGACTCCGGCTTCACGCGGTAGAAGTTGACATCGACGTTGTTAACGTTGAGCGCCATCACTGGCAACCCTTCCACCACTTTGCCCGGCAGCAGCGAACCACGGCTGGCAAAACCGACCGTTGGCGCAATATCGCGGGTAGATATTGTTTTTTCGACGCCTTTGCCCAGCGTCTCTTTATTCACCGCAACCAGTTCAGGATCAATGGTCACAATCAGTTCGCGTTTTGGCTCCAGATGCCGCAGACGCAATTCTTTCAGATTCGGGGCAAGCTCCCAGGCACCGTCAATTTTGCCGTTCTTTTTATCGACGGCATGCACGGTTTTGGCGAAATCCTGATTGGGATCGAGCGGCACTGAGAACGTGAGCACCAGCGCCGACGCGCCTTCAAGCTGCACTTCCGAGGCATCCAGCAGAGTTAAGGCCTTTCCTTCGCTCTGTTGAGCCAGTTTGGCTAACATCGCGCTATCAGGTTTTGCGGGAGCAGGCGTCGCCGGGGTAGACGTTGTGGCTGCAGGTGCAGGCGCAACGGTTTTCTCTTTATCGTTATTATCACAGCCGGCAAGCGTCGACGCGGCAAGCAGCGCAAGTGCCGCCAAACGGAAGGGTTTCATCCTTAGAACCTCTGGCTCTGGAGCCTGTTTGTCATGAATGCTCAATAGTATTACGCGTGAACAGCGTTTTACCACCTCTCCGGACGTTTAAATTGCGGTCTTTTTCCGAATTATTTATTCAGTAACTTATTCGGTGTTATCACATACCTGGAGTCATTAACTTGTCACTGCCCGGCAAAACGCCGACAATTCTTTTACAACTGATAAATGGAGGCCCATATGAGCACCTCTTTCTTTGTCGCCGCCGACTGGCTGGCAGAACACATTAACGACCCGGAAGTTCAGATTATCGATGCGCGCATGGCGCCGCCGGGGCAGGAACATCGTGATATGGCCGCAGAATACCGCGACGGTCATCTCCCTGATGCTCTTTTCTTTGATATTGAAGCGCTTTCAGACCACACCACCCCGCTACCGCATATGATGCCGCGCCCGGAAGCCTTCGCGGTTGCTATGCGTGAACTGGGCGTCAGCAGCGATAAACATCTGGTGGTGTACGATGAAGGTAATCTCTTCTCCGCACCGCGCGCCTGGTGGATGCTGCGTACATTTGGCGCTGAAAAAGTCTCAATTCTGGCTGGCGGATTAGCGGGCTGGCAACGCGATGATTACCTGCTTGAGCAGGGTAGTGTCGATATGGTCGAAGGCGACTTCGAGGTGAAATTCGACGCACAGAAAATTAAGCGCCTGACCGACGTGCTGCTAATTAGCCACGAAGGCACTGCGCAAATCGTCGATGCCCGCCCGGCACCACGCTTTAACGCCGAAGTTGACGAACCTCGCCCGGGCTTACGTCGTGGGCACATTCCCGGGGCGCGTAACGTGCCGTGGGGCGATTTAGTCTTCAACGGTGAGCTGAAAACCGTTGATGAATTGACCGCGATTTTTGACCGCGCAGGTGTTGACCTCAACCGCCCAATCGTCGCCAGCTGTGGTTCCGGCGTAACGGCGGCAGTGGTTGTACTGGCGCTGGCGACGCTGGAAGCCGATGATGTGACGCTGTATGACGGCGCCTGGAGCGAATGGGGCGCACGCGATGACTTGCCGGTTGAGCCGGTGATATAACCCGCATTGCAGCAATAAAAAAACCGCCCATAAAAAGGCGGTTTTTTTTATTGCTGGTCTGGTTCGCGGCCTTTCCAGCGGGTTGTGTTGCGAAAGCAACGCAGGTACTACCCGGTAACGAAATAATCCGTTTTCAGAGCGCTGAAGTCAAGTCCACTTATGGATTAACCTTGCAAAAAGAGGGTATTATTTAAACGGCCCTTTCCGCCGTCTCGCAAACGGGCACTGGCTTCTGGAGAGGATGTTCCGTGGCCGTAAGCGCAGGTACTATCCGGTACTTGCTATCGCGTCATTATCGCCAGTGGTGCTGCCGTGATGCGGTCTTTGCATGGACCGCGCAATGAAACGATACGTTTGTATCGTGCTTATTGTAACCAGCACGCTGTTTGCTCACGTTAACGAAGACTGGGATCTTTCAGGCTACGCTTTTCGCAACGCAATCAATGTAATGGGCAGGTAAGCCAGGATGCCGCCCTTCGGAGCGGCCTTCCTCAAACTTAGATAATCCGATTCTGTTTAAAATCACGCAGGAATCCGCCCCAGCGGCGTTCGTAGAACGGGGTGATATGTTCGGTAATAAAGTGGCTGATACCCTTCTCCCCTTTTACCACCTGACAGATATCAATCGGTTCATCACCCGGTAGCGTATCCGTTGCCACGCTGCCTGCGGCGTGAATAATCTCTTCAATATCCCCGTCGGCTTCAATACCAATCAGCAGGTTCGCCTCGCCTTCTGCGCTCTCTTTGATTGAACAGATAAACGCGCGTTTCACCGGTTTAATGGTTTTAAACAGCGTGGTGAGCGAATCCACCATCTGCGCGGGCGGCTCCGCCACTTCGGAGAGAATCAGCGATTCGCCGCCTTCCAGAATTTCCTGGGTACTGAGCGGGTTTCCCTCTTCACCAATCAGATGGCTGATTTCGCGCGGGGTGAACTCTTTCCCGGTCGGCAGTTTGGCGTTGAGGAACAACGTTTCGCCGAGAGTCATTTCAAACAGCGTGCGAACGGGCATTACCACGAACGCCTGTTCCTCTTCCACAGCCTGCTGCAAGGCTTCCAGCGAGGTGAAAAACGGAATGACGGACGTTCCGTCATCTTTTTCCCAGTGCTGTAAATCGAGCGCGCTGTCTTCCACAATTTGCTCGCCTTCCGCCGCTGTGCCGGGCACCCAAACGGTGGATTCCAGCAGCGTGCGGAAGAACGCAGGGCGATGCGCCGGTTCGGTCGCCGCCTGTTCAAGCAGAGTTTCTAATTCGTTTTTGGTTTCGGACATAAGAACCACAGATAAAAAAACATGTAGGGCGGGCAAGCGAAGCGCCCCCGCCGTTATTTGCCGGATGGCGCTGCGCTTATCCGGCTTACGCTGTCAACAGATTCGCAATCGTGCGCACGCCCAGCCCGGTCGCCCCGGCAGCCCACTGCTCTACCGCGCCTTTACGATAGGTAGCGGAGCAGTCGATGTGCAGCCAGCCCTGGTGATAGTTTTCAACGAAGTGAGACAGGAAGCCCGCTGCGGTGCTTGCACCCGCCGGATAGGTGGCGTTCGCGGTGTTGTTCAGCTCGGCAAAGTTGGACGGTAACTGATTACGGTGGAACTCCGCCAGCGGCAGGCGCCAGAACGGTTCGTTTTCCGCCGCCGCGCTCGCCATCATACGATTGACCAGGCCATCGTCGAAGCTAAACAGCGCGTGATAATCGTTACCCAGCGCCGTTTTCGCCGCGCCGGTGAGGGTCGCTGCATCAATAATCAGCTCCGGTTTCTGCGCAGAGGCGTCGATCAAACCATCGGCCAGCACCAGACGACCTTCCGCATCGGTGTTCATCACTTCGACATTTTTACCGTTGCGATAGTGAATGATATCGCCCAGTTTGAAGGCGTTGCCGCTCACCATGTTGTCGGCGCAGCACAGGTAAAGTTTCACACGTTTGTTCAGACCACGGGTGATCGCAAACGCCAGCGCGCCAGTGACCATAGCCGCGCCGCCCATGTCGGACTTCATCGAGTCCATGAACGCGCTTTGTTTCAGGCTGTAACCGCCGGAATCGAAGGTGATGCCTTTCCCGACCAGACAGGCGTAGACCGGCGCTTCTTTATCGCCGGTTGGGTTATAGTCCAGCGCCAGCAGCACCGGTGCGCGCTCAGAGCCACGGCCTACGGTGTGAATCCCCATATAGTTCTGCTCGCGCAGATCTTCGCCTTTGGTGATGCGGTAAGAAACCTGATCGCAGGCGACGCTGCACAGCAGATCAACCGCACGCTGCGCCAGCTGTGACGGGCCAACCTCTTCCGCCGGGGCGTTGATGGTATCGCGCACCCAGTCGATGATAGTCAGGCGGTTATCGAGTTCCTGACGTTGCGCGTCATCCAGCTCTGGCCATTCCACTTTACGAGTGCCTTTCGGCCCTTTATAACCGGCCCAGAAAGCCCAAGCGCTGTCGGCGCTCCAGCCTTCGCCGGTCAACGCTACGTGTTTAATGCCCAGACCATCAATTTTACGCGCCGCGCGCTGAATCAGGCCCAGGTCGTCCTTACCGGTCAGGTGCACAGAGATTCCATTATCGTTAATGCTATAAGTCGCTTTTTCGCCCCAGCGCGCATCGGCGGGCTGCGTGGTAAGCGTAATGTTCATCGCTTCGGTCATTTTATTTATCCTTATTCGTAAACGGGCCGTATTAGCAATACGGGCCGCCGAATGGCAGCCCGATATGTGACTTATTCAGCTTCGTCTAACCAGACTAGCAGAATTGCCTCAAGGATTTTTTCATTTGATGCCTGAGGGTCATCATCAAAATCCTCAAGGTCGCAAATCCATTGGTGCAGGTCAGTAAAGCGCACGGTCTTCGGATCGGTATCCGGGAAGGTGTCGTAAAGCGCTTCGCCGATTTCACGGCTGTCGGTCCACTTCAGTCCCATACTATCCTCTGTTAGTGCTCGCGTGCGTGGTTAATAGTGTAACGCGGAATTTCGACCACCAGATCTTCGTCGGTGACGCGCGCCTGACAGCTCAGACGGCTATCCGGTTCCAGCCCCCAGGCTTTATCCAGCATATCGTCCTCGTCTTCAGTGCTTTCCGGCAGAGAGTCAAAACCTTCACGCACGATGCAGTGGCAGGTGGTGCAGGCACAGGATTTTTCGCAGGCGTGTTCAATCTCGATACCGCTACGCAGCGCAGCATCCAGAATGGTTTCACCGGTCTCAGCTTCCACAACTACGCCATCCGGACACAGGTCCTGGTGGGGCAGAAAAACAATCTTTGGCATATTAAACCTCGTCCACGGATTGGCCTTTCAGCGCAGTACGGACAGATTTGTCCATACGGCGAGCGGCGAATTCCTGGGTTTGTTTATCAACGTTTTTAATGGCTTGTTCTATGGCGTCAGTGTCATTGCCTTCAGCTACCGCGCTCAGATGCGCAGCGGCTTCATCAATCACCTGACGTTCTGCGGCGCTTAACAGCGCGGCATCGGCGGCCAGAGCACCGGTCAAACTCTCCAGTACGCGTGCTGCTTCTACTTTTTGCTCCGCGAGCATACGGGCTTTGACATCGTGCTCGGCGTAGCTCATGGAATCCTGAATCATGGTGGCGATTTCACCATCGGTCAGACCGTAGGACGGTTTGACCTGAATTGAGGATTCAACCCCGGTGGATTTCTCCATCGCGGTGACGCTTAACAGCCCGTCGGCATCCACCTGGAAGGTGACGCGAATATGCGCCCCACCCGCCGGCAGCGCCGGAATACCACGCAGCGCAAAACGGGCCAGCGAACGGCAATCCTGCACCAGTTCGCGCTCGCCCTGCATCACGTGAATAGACATCGCCGTCTGACCATCTTTAAAGGTGGTGAACTCCTGCGCGCGCGCCACTGGAATAGTGGTGTTACGCGGGATCACTTTCTCAACCAGCCCGCCCATCGTTTCCAGACCGAGCGACAGCGGGATGACGTCCAGCAGCAGCATTTCACTGTCTGGCTTGTTCCCCACCAGAATATCAGCCTGAATCGCTGCACCGATGGCGACAACTTTATCCGGGTCGATAGAGGTAAGCGGCGTGCGACCAAAGAATTCACCCACGCGTTCACGCACCAGCGGAACACGCGTTGAACCACCGACCATCACCACTTCCAGCACCTCATCCGCTTCCACGCCCGCATCTTTCAGCGCGCGACGGCAGGCCATCAGGGTGCGTTTAACCAGTGCGGAAATCAGGTCGTTAAACTGTTCGCGAGTGATCTCGCCTTTCCAGCCTGCAACCTCAACCGTCACGCTCTGAGCATCGCTCAGGGCGATTTTAGCGGCAATAGCGGCATCCAGCAGTTCGCGCTGCACGCGGTTATCGCTACGATCGGCAATGCCCGCCAGTTCACGAATATGATCGGCCAACAGGTGGTCGAAGTCATCGCCGCCGAGCGCAGAATCGCCGCCCGTCGCCAGCACTTCAAACACACCGCGGCTTAAGCGCAGAATAGAAATATCAAACGTGCCGCCGCCCAGGTCATACACGGCAATCACGCCTTCCTGACCGGAATCCAGGCCATAGGCAATTGCCGCAGCGGTCGGTTCGTTAAGCAGACGCAGCACATGCAGGCCCGCCAGACGCGCGGCGTCTTTGGTGCCCTGACGCTGTGCATCGTCAAAGTAAGCCGGAACGGTGATCACTACGCCGTCGAGTTCACCGGCGAGCGATTCAGTCGCCCGCGCCGCCAGCGCTTTGAGGATATCGGCCGAGACGCGAATCGGGTTCAGCACACCGGCCTCAGTAACCAGCATCGGCAGGCCATTTTCGCTCGCCTCAAACTGGTACGGCAGATGCGGGTAACGCGCCTGAATGTCGGCCAGCGAGCGGCCCATCAGGCGTTTGACGGAACTGATGGTGTTAGCAGGGTCCTGCGCGGCATTGGCGCGCGCGTCATAACCCACGACGTGGCCCTGCGCCTGGTAATGGACAACAGAGGGCAGCAGGTGGCGACCCTGGCTGTCAGCCAGTGTTTCCGCCTGACCGCTACGGACCGTCGCAACCAGAGAATTGGTGGTGCCTAAATCGATGCCAACCGCCAGACGACGCTGATGCGGCGCGGCACTCAGACCAGGCTCACTAATTTGTAATAAGGCCATATTGAGCTTCCGAAATTAATAGTCGAGCAGTTTTTCTTCGAGTTGTTCAGCACTGCTGCGCAGTTTATCGAGAAAACGCAGTTTACGCACGGTATCCGCCGCCGTCTCCCACGCTTCATCGTCTAATTCTTTCACCATCTGCTGATGGCGGGTGTCGAACATCGCTTTGACGCGTTTAATAAACCCTTCCAGACGCGCTTCATCCTTCGCCTGTTCAATCTCATCCAGCTCTTCGCGCAGTTCCAGTTGTTCCATCAGAAAGGCGGTATCGCGCACCGTGTGCTGCTCGCTGGCTAAATCAAAACCGTGCAGCGACAGGAGATATTCCGCGCGCGGCAGCGGATGACGCAGCGTTTGCCAGGCCTGATTGATGGTTGCGGAACGTTGCACCGCAGCGAGTTGTTCGGCCGCGCTGGCGCTGGCGAATTTGTCGGGATGGTTCTGACGTTGCAGATCCTGAAAACGGGTCGCAAGGGCCTGAGTATCGACGTGATAGTGGGCGGGTAACCCGAAGAGGCTGAAGTAATCCATAACAATCTCAGGGTAAATAAAACAAAACCCCACCCACAGGTGGCCTGCGGTGGGGTTGGTGACGTTCAGTTACACGTTAAAGCTTTCGCCGCAACCGCACTCATCTTTGACGTTCGGGTTAGTGAATTTAAACCCTTCGTTCAGGCCTTCTTTGACGAAGTCCAGCTGAGTACCGTCGAGGAATTGCAGGCTTTTACCGTCGATCACCACCTTCACGCCTTTGTCTTCGAACACGGTATCTTCTGCCGCAGGTTCATCAACAAATTCCAGTACATACGCCATACCCGAGCAGCCGGAAGTTCTCACGCCCAGACGCAGACCAAACCCTTTACCGCGGTTGGCCAGGAAGGTATTGACTCGCGCTGCTGCACTGTCGCTCAATGTAATCGACATAACAAAACCTCAATTCTTATTTTGCTTCACGTTTGCTTTTGTAATCCGCAATGGCGGCTTTAATCGCGTCTTCTGCCAGGATAGAGCAGTGAATTTTCACTGGCGGCAGTTCAAGTTCGTCTGCGATGTCGGTGTTTTTAATCGCCTGCGCTTCGTCCAGAGACTTGCCTTTTACCCATTCGGTAACCAGCGAGCTGGACGCGATGGCGGAACCGCAGCCGTAGGTCTTGAAACGCGCGTCTTCAATGATACCTTCATTGTTGACTTTGATCTGCAACTTCATCACGTCGCCACACGCTGGCGCGCCAACCATGCCGCTACCAACGCTCTCATCGCTGTTGTCGAAGGAGCCAACGTTGCGCGGGTTCTCGTAATGATCAATAACTTTTTCGCTGTATGCCATGATTGAATTCCTCTTATCTACCGATTAGTGATGTGACCATTCGATGCTGTTCAGATCCACGCCCTGTTTGAACATTTCCCACAGCGGAGAAAGGTCGCGCAGACGGCCAATGGAGTTACGAACCAGTTGAATGGTGTAGTCAATCTCTTCTTCGGTAGTAAAACGACCTAAAGAGAAACGGATAGAGCTGTGTGCCAGCTCGTCGGTCATGCCCAGCGCACGCAGCACGTAGGATGGCTCGAGGCTTGCAGACGTACAGGCGGAACCGGAAGAAACGGCCAGGTCTTTCAGGGCCATAATCAGCGATTCACCTTCAACAAAGTTGAAGCTGACGTTAAGAATGTTCGGTGCGCCCTGCTCGAGGTCACCGTTCAGGTAAACTTCTTCCATATCCTTCACGCCGTTCCACAGACGGTTACGCAGACCGCGCAGACGGGCCATTTCGGTTTCCATCTCTTCTTTCGCGATACGGTAAGCTTCGCCCATGCCGACGATCTGGTGAACAGGCAGAGTACCGGAACGCATGCCGCGCTCGTGACCGCCGCCGTGCATCTGCGCTTCGATGCGGATACGCGGTTTACGACGCACATACAGCGCGCCAATCCCTTTCGGGCCATAGATTTTGTGGCCGGAGAAGGACATCAGGTCAACTTTCAGCTGGCTCAGGTCGATAGGCAGTTTGCCCACGCTCTGGGTCGCATCAACGTGGTAAACAATACCGCGCGCACGGCACATTTCGCCGATGGTCGCGATGTCCTGTACCACACCGATTTCGTTGTTCACGTGCATGATAGAAACGAGGATGGTGTCATCACGCATCGCCGCTTCGAGTTCTTTCAGGTCAATGATACCGTTGCGCTGAGGGGCAAGGTAGGTGACTTCAAAACCTTCACGCTCAAGCTGACGACAGGTGTCCAGCACGGCTTTGTGTTCGGTTTTGCTGGTAATAATGTGCTTGCCTTTTTTCTGATAAAAGTTGGCTGCACCTTTAATTGCCAGGTTGTCAGATTCGGTTGCACCGGAGGTGAAGACGATTTCGCGCGGATCCGCACCGACCAGATCGGCAATCTGATTACGGGCGATATCTACCGCTTCTTCAGCCTGCCAGCCAAAACGGTGAGAACGGGAGGCCGGGTTACCAAAGGTTCCGTCCAGGGTTAAAAACTGCATCATTTTCTCGGCAACACGCGGGTCCACCGGCGTGGTTGCGGAGTAATCGAGATAAATCGGTAATTTCATTGCTCTTAAACTCCGTACATCGCTTCAATGCAAGGAATCAGGCTATCGGCTGGATGTACGACCGAGGAGACGGAGCGCGGTACGCTCCGGCCTGATTCTGAAATCTCTTTATTATCCGTCGCGCGGATATTTATATTACGCGCGCAGTTTGACGTCGATTGCGTCTTGCGCACGGGTGCTGCGCGTTGTTTCATGGGTGTGCTGGCGACCAGACACATCCAGTACTTCCTGGTTATTCACCAGCTCGCCCAGCGTAATGTTGTTCAGGAAGCCGGTCAGGCGATCGCTCAGGTCGCGCCACAGCGCGTGAGTCAGGCATTTATCGCCCCCCTGACAGCCGCCTTTACCCTGGCAACGGGTCGCGTCAACGGATTCGTCAACTGCGCTGATAACTTCGCCAACCGCGATGTGGTTAGCTTCTTTACCCAGCAGATAGCCGCCGCCAGGACCGCGAACGCTGGATACCAGACCATTTTTACGCAGACGGGAGAACAGCTGCTCCAGGTAGGAAAGTGAAATTCCCTGTCGTTCTGAAATATCGGCCAACGGCACCGGGCCCGCTTCGGAGTTGAGTGCAACGTCCAGCATCGCGGTCACGGCGTAACGCCCTTTAGATGTCAGTCTCATGTCTTACTTAACCTCAAACTCGCCCCTGCCCGGGGTTTTTAATAATATATGTGTGGGTATTGCATAGCAGGACCAAGTCTGACATTCCCGAGTAAAATGGTCAACTATTTACTTGAGTAATTTAGTCAGGTATTTAACATTCAGTGCGGTCTGATGCCCTCACCCCGGCCCTCTCCCACAGGGAGAGGGAGAACACAATGCACAGTCTGTCCCCTCTCCCTCAGGGAGAGGGTTAGGGTGAGGGTGGCCCTTATGACTTCTTATTCTGCTGCTCAATCGACGCCAGAATCCCGCGCAGGATGTTCAACTCCTGGCTTTCCGGACGCGCGCGGGTAAACAAACGACGCAGTTTGTTCATCACCTGCCCCGGATGGTTTTCGCGGATAAAACCGGTACTCAGCAGCGTTTGTTCCAGGTGACCATAGAAACGCTCCAGGTCATCAACCAGCGGATACGGCGTTTCGTCGTGCTCAACTTTTGCTTCGCCGTTTTCCTGCGCCGCCAGCCACGCCATGCGGACCTCATAAGAGATAACCTGCACCGCCATCGCCAGGTTCAGCGAACTGTATTCCGGGTTAGCGGCAATTGCGACGTGATAATGGCACTTTTGCAGCTCTTCGTTAGTCAGGCCAACGCGCTCACGGCCAAACACCAGCGCCACCGGCGCATGTTCAGCTTCAGCAACGCTTTTCAGACCGCATTCGCGCGGGTCGAGCATCGGCCACGGCAGCGTGCGCGAACGCGCGCTGGTGCCCACCACCAGGCTACAACCCGCCAGCGCTTCATCGAGCGTATCGACGATATTGGCGCTACCGATGACATCGCTGGCCCCGGCGGCCAGGGCGATGGCCTGGGAGTCAGGTTTTACCAATGGATTCACCAGCCAAAGATTGGTTAAGCCCATGGTTTTCATCGCGCGGGCCACAGAGCCCATATTGCCGGTGTGAGAGGTTTCAACCAGCACAATTCGAATATTTTGCAGCATTGTCTTTCTTCGTCTAAAGATTATTCGACCATATTACCATAAACCGAAGACAGAGTCTGAATTCGCTGTTATGATGTGCGCCGTTTTTCCCCGTTCTTTAACATCCAGTGAGAGTAACCTGATGCATCCGATGCTGAACATCGCCGTGCGCGCAGCGCGCAAGGCGGGTAACCTGATTGCCAAACATTACGAAACGCCAGATTCTGTTGAAACCAGCCAGAAAGGCAGCAACGATTTCGTGACCAACGTTGATAAAGCGGCTGAAGCCATTATCATCGAAACCATTCGCAAATCTTACCCGCAACACACCATTATCACCGAAGAAAGCGGTGAACATGTTGGCGACGATCTGGATGTTCAATGGGTTATCGATCCACTGGATGGCACCACCAACTTCGTTAAACGTCTGCCGCACTTCGCGGTCTCCATCGCGGTACGCATCAAAGGCCGTACCGAAGTTGCGGTGGTTTACGATCCAATGCGTAACGAACTCTTCACCGCGACCCGTGGCCAGGGCGCACAGCTGAACGGCTACCGTCTGCGTTGCAGCACCGCGCGTGACCTCGACGGCACCATCCTGGCGACCGGTTTCCCGTTCAAAGCAAAACAACACGCCCCGGCGTACATGAACATTCTCGGCAACCTGTATACCGAATGTGCTGACTTCCGTCGCACCGGTTCCGCAGCGCTGGATCTGGCTTACGTAGCCGCTGGCCGCGTAGACGGTTTCTTCGAAATCGGCCTGAAGCCGTGGGATTTCGCCGCAGGTGAACTGCTGGCGCGTGAAGCTGGCGCCCTGGTGTGCGACTTCACAGGTGGTCACAACTACATGATGACCGGCAACGTGGTTGCAGGTAACGCACGCGTCGTGAAATCGATGCTGGCGAACATGCGTGACCAGTTGAGCGAAGCGCTGAAGCGCTAAGCGATTGTTGTGCCCGGTGGCGCTAGCGCTTACCGGGCCTACAATATTGCTGCAATATATTGAATTAGCACTATTTTGTAGGCCGGATAAGGCGATTACGCCGCATCCGGCAAGAACAAAGCGCGCGTTGTCAGCAAACTGAGCGCTGAAGCGCTAAGTTCCAGGTCGGGGAAGCACTTCCCCGTCCTTCTTTCTTCACCGATCCCCCGAGCGCTTTTCCTAAACTGGTTGTCCCCTCTTTACATTGCCACCCCCTTTTATGACGATCGTGCGCTGTTCACACCATCCCAAAGCAGCCAAAGGGAAATTGCGATGCGCTTTTTACGTGGGAAATTCGGCATAGAGTGTTTTTTCGTTCTCTGTATTATCGGTGTCTGTATTTATCTGCTGCCGCGTATTGCGATTAACGCCTTCTATTACCCCGATAACAAAGTCTACGGGCCGGAACCCTACAGCGTAGAGCCCGTCGTTTTTACCGCGAAAGACGGCACAACACTCCACGGCTGGTTTATCCCTTCCGCAAAGGGGCCGAGCGAACACGCCATCGCCACGGTTATTCACGCCCATGGCAACGCGGGCAATATGTCCGCTCACTGGCCGTTGGTAAACTGGCTGCCGGAGAGAAACCTCAACGTATTTATGTTTGATTACCGGGGTTTTGGTGAGTCGCAGGGCACGCCATCTCAGGCGGGTTTGCAGGATGACACCCTCAGCGCCATCGACTACGTCCGCCACAGACCGGATATTGATCCGCAGCGTCTGGTACTTCTGGGGCAAAGTTTGGGTGGAAACAATATTGTCGCCGCCATTACGCATGGCGATCGCTCAGGCATCCGCGCCGTTATTCTGGATTCCACCTTTTCGTCCTATTCGGCGATAGCCAATCACATGATCCCCGGCAGCGGCCTGTTACTTGACGATAGCTACAGCGCCGATCGTAACATTGCCGATATCAGCCCTATTCCACTGCTAATACTGCATGGTACGGGCGACCACGTTATCCCGTCAGAACACAGCCAGACACTTTATGCGCTGGCGAAAGAACCCAAAACGCTCGAACTGATCCCAGGCGGGCAGCATATCGACGCATTCTCTACCCGCTATGGCGATCGTTATCGCGATGAGGCTGAGCGTTTTATTCTTAACGCCCTGAAAAAGCCGAAATAGCTTTTAAAACGGCCGCATTCCCCGCCCAACAGGTACCGCACTCAGCCACATCACCACCGCCGCTGCGATCAACAGCGCGCCACCGGCCAGGGCCAGCGTTGTCCAGCCCACCTGACGCCATAATACCGGCGCTCGATTTCCACTTAGCCGCACAGCCAACTGGCGGAAACTGTGCACCAATAGCGCAAGTGACGAAATAGTCAGTGACGTTCCCGCCGCCATCGCCAGCGCCGATGCCATTCCCCAGGCAAATACGCCAATCACTTTACTGAACAACAGCACCATAATTGCGCCAGAGCACGGGCGCATGCCCATCGACAGCACCACCATCAGGCGCGCGCGCCAGTCATCGCCGCTGCGAATTTGCTCCGGGTCGGGCAGATGTTTATGCCCGCATCCGCAGTGTTCATCATGGATGTGAACCGGTTTAAACGCGGTGAAAGTGGGTTTACGCAGCAGCCGTCGTAGCGTTTTCAATGCTCGCCAGCACAGCATCAGCCCCAACACGCCCACCAGCGCATAGCTGGCTTTCTCCAGCCAGAACCCGCTCACGTGAAGCTGTCGCGCGGGTAATTGCAGCAGCGTTAACACCACCACGACCAGCGCAATCGCCACCAGCCCCTGTAACAGTGACGAAGCCAGCGTTAGGCCAATACTTGATTTGAGCTTCGAGGGATGCGTAGCCTGCCAGGTGGCTATCACTACTTTGCCGTGCCCCGGCCCCAGCGCATGCAGCACGCCGTAGATAAAGCTAAACAGCAGCAACGAACCGCCTGCCTGGGTCGGGTTTTCCGCTACCGCTTTGAGCAGGCCGCTCATCTGCTGATTCACTTCGCGCTGCCAGATGATGCTTTTTATCATGATTTGCGGCCATGCCTGCCATAGCCAGAAACCCGCCAGCACGCTCAGTAGCAGAAAAATGGCTAACGGCCAGAGCGCCAGCCAGCGGTGCGACGGGCGTTTTACAAGAGCGTTCACTGACATGTTAACGTCACCTTCTGGGCAAATTGCTTACCCAGCTCCATGTCTTCATCCGGCGCGTCTTCTTTATCAAGCGACAACGCATAAGACATCATTTCGTCACTGGGCTGCGGCGTATGCACCGCCAGTTTGCAGGTCGATTTCAAACTCGCCGGTAACGAAACATCACCGTCGTTCTCATAGCGCATATCGACGTAATAGGTCGGGTCAAACGTCGAGAAGGTATAGGTCTGCCCGGCTAGCGTCTGGGGATTTGCCAGCGGCAGCGTGAACGTCAGCACCGCCTGATGCCCCTCCCGCGCAAGGCCATAGTCAGTGGGCAGATTGTCAAATTTCACCTTTTTACCGTTGTGCCAGAATTCCGTGAAGTAGTGCTGTCCCAGCACGTTGGCCATCACTTCCGCCGCCAGTTTTTTCCACACTTCATCGCCCGGTTTAGCCTTCCCGGCGTCATACAACAGATCTGCTGATGTTAATTCATCCATTACCCAGCGCATTTTCAGCCCGCTCATCTGCCCATCCTGCGCCACAACGTCCGTCGTCAGGGTGATAAAACTATGCGGGTGCGCCTGGACGCTAAGCGATAAAACCGCGAAAAATACCAGACTTACGCTTTGTTTCACTCTCTTCATCCGTTCCTCAGTGAAAAATTCTGTGACCGACGCCGATATTCCTTACGTAAACAGGCTGAGCACGCGTACGAAAGACTATCCTTTAGCTATTCTTATCAAAAACGCAAACTGGAATCTTTCAGATGATGACGCTCATGGAACCTCCATCTGTGCTTTCCAGTCCACAGCGCCGCTGCCAGGTGCTGCTGATGTTCTACCTACCCGGCCACACCATTACGCCCGAATTCATTGGCGAAGTGAATGGTGTCGATGCAAATACTGCCCGGCAAGATATAGCCGAGACCGGAGAGGAGATCCAGCGTTACCATCGTCTGGCGATTGCCAGCGGAGCGGACGGCAGCTATCGGATTGAAGGCACCACGCTTGATTTACGCCTGTGCTTGCTGCACTGGCTGCGGCGTGCCTTCCGTTTATGTCCGCATTTTGTCAGCCATCATTTTACCCCAGCGCTTAAAACGCAGCTTAAACAGCAGGGCATTGCCCGCACGCTGTATGACGATACCAATCTGCAGGCGCTGGTAAACCGCTGCGGGCGCAACCTGCAACGCCAGTTCGAGTGTCGCGATACGCAGTTTTTGCGCCTCTACCTGCAATACTGTCTGCTTCAGCATCATCAGGGAGAGAGCCCCACCTTCAATTCGCTGCAAAGTACCTGGACCCGTACCACCCAGGAGTTTCAGGTGGCCGCCGAGATTGTGCGCCACTGGCAGCGTCGCATTCACCGGCAGCCTCACTGTAGCGAACAACAATTTCTGGCACTGCTGTTTATGCTGATGCGCACGCCAAACCCCGTTTACGATGGCCATGCGCAGGACCGTCAGTTACACCTGGCGATTGACCAGCTTATCGATCGCTTTCAGCAACTGGCCGGGCGTCAGTTGGGTGATGAACAAAGCCTGCGCGATCAGCTCTATATTCACCTGGCGCAGGCGCTGAATCGCTGTATTTTCGGCATCGGTATTGATAGCCAACTCACCGAAGAGATTCATCGGCTATACCCGCGCTTAATGCGCACCACGCGTGAGGCGCTGGCCGATTTCGAGACGCGTTATACCCTGCAATTCAGCCATGAAGAGGCGGCGCTGATTGCCATTATTTTTGGCGCGGGGCTCATGCAGGAGAGCGAGTTACATGAGAAAGAAGTGGTATTACTGACGGGCGATAACCCGACGCTGGAGCAGGAGATAGAGCAGCAGCTACGGGAACTCACCCTGCTGCCGCTCAATGTAAAATATCTGGCGGCGCGAACCTTCCAGAAAGAGGGTGCGCCGAAAAGCGTCAGCCTGGTGGTGTCGCCCTATGCGATCGCCCTGCCATTGTTTTCACCGCCGCTGATCCATGCCGATCGGCCATTAAGCGATCATCAGCGGCAGCATATCAGCAAGATCCTCGACGCTTAAGCGGTTACCGCTTTCGGACGCAGGATCAACGCTGGCAACGCAACCAGCGCCATCACCCAGAACACACCCTGATGCAAATGCTGGTACAGGAAACCGGCAAACACGGTCATCACCGCAATACTGCCGCCCATCGCCACCGCAGAGTACACCGCCTGCAGGCGAATCACTTCGCTCCCCTGACGCGCGGCGATATAGCGCATCGCCGCCAGGTGGCAAACGGTGAAGGTGCCGCAGTGCAGGATCTGCGCGACAATCAGCCACGGCAACTCCGTGGTCCAGCCCATGATTCCCCAGCGGATCACACCACATACGGCGGATAGCAGCAGCAGGTCGCGCGCACTAAAGCGGCGGAAAACTTTCTTGCTCAGGGCAAAAATCACCACTTCTGCCACCACACCAAGCGACCAGAGATACCCTACCGCCGACGCCGAATAGCCCGCGCCCTGCCAGTAGATGGCGCTGAAACCATAGTAGGCCGCATGCGCGCCCTGCAACAGGCACACGCAGGCGAGGAAGCGCCAGCTCTGCACCACCAGCGTACGCCATGCTGGCCACCCCGCCGCTTCCTGATGACGCGATTCCCCTTGCGGCATGACTGAAGGCCGCAGCAACATGCCAAGCAGCATTGAAGCAATCCCCAGGCTCAATAGCAGAAGAATGGCGTGATAATCAAACAGGCTAACCAGTTTGCCCGTCAGCGCTGAACCAATCACAAAGGCGATCGAGCCCCACAGGCGCACCCGGCCATAATCCATGGTGATTTGCTTTTGCCAGGTGTTAGCAAGCGCATCGGTCAGCGGTACCAGCGGCGAGAAAAAGAGGTTAAAGCCAATCATTACCGCCATCAGCCAGGCAACGTGGCTACCGGCCCAGAAAGCCATCGCAAACAGTAGCGTCAGCAGCGCCAGAATGCGTAGCACGCTGATTAATCGGGAGGGATCGCTAACGCGCGGTGCAATCAGCAGGCTACCAAGAAAACGTGCTACCAGGCCCGCGCCAAGCAGAACGCCGATGGTTTCAGGCGTGAGCCCCGCCCCCTTGAGCCAGACGCTCCAGAAGGGCAGAAAAATACCGTAGCTGAAAAAGTAGGTGAAGTAACTGAGCGCCAGCCAACGCGTTGAGTGCAAGACCATGATTTCCTCCAGAATGGAGGCGACAGTCTGGCGGTAAAAACGGGCTGGCGCAACCGCTAAAAAATCGCTGTTATTATCCCTTTTCCACCACAATCTTTAGAGAAAAATGCAACCGATCGCCCTGACCTAAAACCTGTAAACCCGGCTGCCCAGGCAGGTTATGTGCGTTAACAGGATGGGTTTGCGGTTCAAGACAAAGAAACGCGCCACCCGACATTCTGAACACCATGAGGTAGGGGGTTTGCGCGAGAAGCGTGACCCTCATCACATCATTTTCGATGACCGCACACCCATTCCAGCCCGAATATCCCATATTGAACCAGGCATCTTCACCATGCTGTGCGATGGAAAAATCCGCCGCATTCGGAATAGACGACTGCCAGGCCAGTGGCAAATGCGATTCTCCCTCTGGCCAGCAGCCGCTAGCATAGAACTGCGCACGGCACTGACGTGTAAAATAGAACCATGGATGAAACCCGCAACCATAAAGCATTGGCTGCGCGCCTCGATGCATAACGGTTAACTCCGCATTCAGCGTGCCATCTGTAAGTTTGTACTCAAGCGTCGCCTCGTAGTCGTAACCACACCGCAACTGGCTATATAGTTGCAGCGTACAGCGCTCCGGGGCCACCGCCATCACCCGCCATTTATTTAACCAGCCATCACCATGCAGAAAAAAAGTGTCATCTGACTCGTGGTTCGGTAACACAATTTCACGTTCATTGAACCTGAAGCGATTGCCCGCAACACGGTTAGCCAGAGGCAGCATCGGAAAAAGCGCAACCTCCCCTGCCGGTGCTTGTAATACAGGCCGTTGAAAACGTAACGATTCCAGGCCCAGCAACGATCCACCTTGCGGCGATATGCGCATCCGTAAATGCGCGTTTTCCAGCAGCAGGCTTTCCATTAGTGGGCCTGATGCGTATTGGCGACTGTCGGGGATTTACCGTGCTTCGCCGCGAGCTGTTCTTCCAGTGCCTCTAGTGTAACGCCTTTTGTTTCAGGGACATGACGCAAGATATAAAGGTATCCGAATGCGCAAATCACACCATACAGCAGGAAACTTCCCGCCGCACCCAGACCGGCGTTGAGGAGCGGGAAAGTATAGGTCAGCAGGAAACAGGCAACCCAAAGCGCAAGCGTACCGAGTGACATTGCCAGGCCGCGCACGCGATTAGGGAATATCTCTGACAGTAAAACCCAGGTTACAGGCGCAAGCGTCAGCGCATATATTGCGATAGCCGCCAGAACCAGTACCAATACCGGCCAGCCCATAATCCCCGCAGCATAAGCACCAGCAATTAACACGTAGATAATTGTCAGTCCTGACGCGCCAAGCAGCATCAGTTTACGACGCCCCAGTTTATCAACCAGCGGTAGCGCGGCGACAGTGAAAACAAGGTTGATTAGGCCCGTTGCCACAATGGATTTCAGAGTGCCGTTAATATCGAACCCGGCGGAAGCAAAGATCTCCTGGGCATAGTTGAAAATAACATTAATACCGCACCACTGCTGAAAGATAGCCAACACCATGCCAATAATCACAATAGGTTTGATTTGCGGTTGAAGCAGCGTCGACCACGCGACTTTATGGTTGTCTTTTGCAAGGGTATGTTCAATGTCGGCCAGTGTCTGCTCTGCATAGTCGCGTGAACCAATACGTTCCAGCATTTGTCGCGCCTTCTCTCGCTTTCCGGCTTTCATGAGCCAGCGTGGAGATTCCGGGACAAAAAACATCAGTACCAGGAACGCCAGCGCAGGCACCAGTTCAGCACCAAACATCCAGCGCCAGCCAGTCTGGCCGTTCCAGCTCTGAGCGATCGCTTCCATGGTGACGCCCGGCTCAACAGGTTTAGCAATCATCAGGTTGATCAACTGCGCACCTAACACACCGATCACGATCGTTAGTTGGTTTATAGCCACAAATCGCCCGCGTTTTTCCGCCGGGCTAACTTCTGCGATATAGAGAGGACTAATGGCGGAAGCGAGGCCAATACCAACCCCGCCGACAATACGGTAAATCACAAACATGTCGAAGTTGCTTGCCGCTGCCGTGCCCCAGGCAGAGGCGCTGAACAGAATCGCCGCCAGAATAAGCGGCAGCTTGCGGCCAAATTTATCCGCACACCAGCCCGATACCAGCGCACCAAAAATACAGCCCACAAGCGCTGAACTCATCGCCCAACCAGAGAGCGCTGGATCGGAGATGGAAAACCAGGCCTCATAGAACGGTTTCGCCCCGCCGATGACCACCCAGTCATAACCAAAAAGCAATCCACCACAGGCGGCCACCAGACATATCATCCAGACATAACCCATTTTCAAATTTTTCTGCGCGTTATTCATATTGATTCCTCTTTAAGGGAAACGCAGGGAACAAGAGGTTTCCGGCGACAAAGCCGTCGCCGGGAGTACATCAGTCAAAAATTCGGCTTTGCAGAACATGGCGAAGCAGATGTGCTTTATCGTGGGAAGGATTCTGCCCCAGCAGCGCATCGAGACTCGCCTCACAGGCACGCGTCTCGCCCAGCCCCAATTGCCCTAAGGCGGTGATAAACAGGCAATGTTGGCGATGTTTGGCATCAGCAGGCGTGTCGAGCACAACCAGGTCCGGCAGCGATACCGCAAAGAAATCAGCTTCCGGCGGCGTTTCAGACTGGTTTTCTACCCATGCAAGGAAGCTTTGGAAGTGTTTATCGGCCTGCGCATTGTCACCTAATGCACGCAACGCCATCCCCTGCCAGAAGAGATAGTCAACCGGCTGATCGTTGTAGTAACGTCCGGCATCAAGGGTATTGCCGCCCAGCGTCGCACGCTGGAAGCATTGTGTAGCCTGTTGTCTGTCATGCTGACGTACTGCACAGCATCCCAGCAGATACCAAATATCGTTGTCCGTTTGACCCGGAAGACGTCCTTCACCAAGGTTCTCTGGGTATTGCAGTGCCTGACGCAGCAGTTCGGTGGCTGACGTCAACGCGTTGGCGCAGAGGCTCTCCAGTGCACGATGCATTTGATTGAGCAAATACTGTCCGGTCACTTTGCCTTCACCACCCTCCCAGGGATGGAAGATGCGTTCACGCAGAACATTTGCCGCCGCGGAATAGTTACCTTGCGCATGCCAGAGACTGAGCAACTCAGCGGTCAAATCGTCGCGTTTCAGTGCAACCTGAACGTTGTCCTCAAGCGCTTGCAAACGCGCCGCTGCCGACGTGGACGTTAATTTTTTGAGGTAATCGAGTTCAAACAGGAAGCGGGCATTCTCAGGCGCCAGCGTTACGGCCTGTTGCAAATGCGCATACGACGCCTGTCCATCATGATGTTTGTTCCATGCATATATTCCCAGCAAGCGATGCACAGCAGCGTTATTCGGCTCCTGCTCAAGCGTACTGCTCCAGCAACTTACTGCATCGTCGTAGCGACGTTTGCTGTACCAGAAGCACCCCAGCATATAACGAGCGAAGGCAAACGCCTGCAATGTTTGCAGCATCTGGACTTCATCCAGAGTGTTTGGAAAACGGACACGATGGCCGAGAGATGCACGGGCGCGTTCGATAAGCGGCGTAGGATCGTCGCTCAGTGAGGCTTGCCACATCAGTGGCAACGTCTCCTGGCTATCAAGCAGGTTCAAAAGCGACCGGGCCTGTTCTTTCAGCCCCATCGACATCAGCCAGCCAGCAAGCTCACAGGCGTTGGTCCCCCGTCTCCCTGTGACGGCTATCAATGCATCTGCCGATTCAGCCGTTTTTTCTATCGCCCAGCGCGCGTAGTGAAGCACATAGCTCAGCGGATAATCCTTCAACCGCGCCGTGATAAATGACAGCGCCTGAGCCTCGCGCCCCAGCTCAGCCAGCGCCAGTGCTTTGAGCCCCATTGCCAGGTTATTACTGGCGTTAAAGCTCAAGCTGCGTTCGACTTTCTCCAAAGCCAATGCCGCATCGCTGCGCTTCATTGCCAGGCGAGCCAGCGACCAGTACGCCGCATCACGGCAGTCGCCGCTCCAGCTCGCTTTGTAGTAGTGATCCCAGGCAGTAGCGTCATCACCCATTCTTTCAAGCGCTGCCGCCAGCAACATACTGGCCTCACCATTACGCGGATTTTTGTTCCAGCGATGCGCCCGTTTCAACGCGGCCTCTGCGCAGAATTTTGCTTTCGCCCAGTCGGCGCGATTTAATGCCAGCGTCCCCAGTGCAACATTATTGCGATAATCGTCAGGGTCGATATCCAGTGCCCGCTGATAGTACTCTTCAGCATATCGGCTGGCGTGGTTGTACTGTTCAAGATGCTGACCAATAAAGTAAAGATCGTCGCTATTGCTTAACTCATCTGGTCGGGCAGGTGCTGTCGCGGCAGCCGGAAGCGGTGTTTCCTGTGGAATATGCTCCTCGTAATTCAGTAATTCTCTGCCAGACTCATCAATCACACGCATCGTCAGACGTTGATAATCACAATCCGTCAGAGTGGTCTGCCAGCTTTCACCGGGTTTTAACGTAACGCGTTGTTCATACAGCGGTTTACCATTCTCAGTTACCGTTACCTGCACCGCATCCAGCGGAGCAATCGCGTATACGCCAATAGCCAGTTGCCCGTTTTCACGCAGTAGTTTCATGGCAAGTTGCGTGCTGGCATTCTGTATCATTCCCAGTTCGCTGTAGGGCAGGAAGTTCTGCACAAAGACTTTTTCTTCGTAGGGAGCAAGCCAGGTAAAATCGGGCTGGTTATCGGTGAAGACACCGGTCATCAGCTCAATATAGGGGCCATTTTCGTCTGTCAGATTACGATCCCAGGCGGTACCAAAATCGTCATAGCCCCAGGTCCACTGTTTTTTGCCAGGCGAGATATGATGATCCGCAACATGGAGAAGGCCACCACGCTCACCATGATGCCAGGCACCAACGAAGTCGTAATCTGATTTCTCCGCCATGTAGGAGGTCGGCACCGGCACATTTTTATAACGAGAAATGTCGACGCCTGCGGAGTAATCCACCTTATAGTAAGTACCGGTAGCGATCGGGAACGCGGAAACATCGCGCTTGCCGTGATCGAAAACCGCCGTCACATCCGGGGGGAAAACGCTCTGGTGATCGTCGCCGCCTTTCACGGCTGGGTTGGCCCACCACAGGAAATGGCGCGGTGTGGCGTTACCGTTAAACACTTTGCCGGTGATTTCAATCAGCGCGCGGTCCGGATAGAGCGTAAATCCGGTCATAACCTGCAAGCCGCGCATCGGTTCAACCTCACCCATCCAAACGGTTTGCTCGCCGTTCTCACCGGGCTGAATGGTAAAATCCACGGGCATAAAAGTGGTGGGACGATGGTGCTGAGGCCAGTTAAATTCGATACCGCCGGAAATCCACGGACCTAATAGCCCCACCAGCGCAGGCTTCACCACTTCGTTGTAATAGACAAAATCACGCTGCTGCACTTTATCCCAGGCGCGATGAATACGTCCGCCCAGTTCAGGCAACAGCATAATGCGAATGAAGTCGTTCTCCATCCACACCGCCTGATAATCGCGCATCTCGCGCTTGCCGGTCAGCGTATCAATGACGCCATAAGGGTAAACAGCGCCAGAGGAACCTTGATAGACCCGCTTTTCAAGGAACATCGGGTTAGGATCTTCCTCACCCACCGTCCACGTTGGCATTGAGAGGGTCTCTTTCCACACCTTAACTGAACCGAACATGTGCTCTCCACTAAATAAATTGAAGTTAAATAAGCGACATGTTTATTCTGTACGACTAAAACGGCGTTAAATTGCGCAATGCTCACGCAATACAGTTAAGGGTGTTTAGTGTATGCAACTTTCAGGCTTTAATAATGCTCGAGTGAGGCAGGAAAATAAGCGGGTTTTTCTTGCCTGCTTCTGGCGAGAGAAAATCTTGAGTAAATCTCAGCTTTCTCAAATGACCGGGCTGTCTATTCCGGCGGTGAGCAACATTCTTGATGAATTGCTTCAGGAAGGGCGAATCGCACATTCAGTTGAAAGCCTGAGTCAGCGAGGGCTCAGCAGTGGCAGTTATCATCTTCCCGTCGATGGCGACTGGACACTGTGTATGAATATCACCCCCACCAGCATTGAAACGTTACTCGCTGATGCCTGCTTAACGCCGCAGGAAGACGTCTCGTATCAGACTATTGCCGCCCCTACGCCGCAGGCTCTTCTGGCAGCTATAGAATCCTGCTGGCGACGTTATCATCAGCGTTATCCGGCCAAAAAAATCAATCTCGCCCTGGCCATTCATGGACAGGTGGATCCCGTTACTGGGGTATCACAGACGATGCCGCAAGCGCCCTGGAAAGAGTCGATAGAAATTAAGTATCTTCTTGAAGAAAAACTCAATATTAAGGTACGCATGGATAACGACTGCGTGATGCTGGCTCTGGCTGAAAAGTGGCAAAATCCTTCACTACGCGATGATTTTTGCGTTATTAACGTCGATTACGGGATTGGTTCCTCATTCGTTATAAACGGCCAAATCTGGCGCGGCAGTCTCTACGGCAGCGGGCAAATCGGCCACACTATTGTGGATCCTGATGGCATCGCGTGTACCTGTGGTCGTTACGGTTGTCTCGAAACAGTGGCCTCATTGAACGCCCTCAAAAAGCAGGCTCGCCAGTGGCTGAAACTTCAGCCCGATACTCACCATAGTCCGGAGTCATTAACGACAGCGGCACTTATCGCTTCGTGGCAACAAGGAAATATACAGATTCAGGCGTGGGTAGAAACTGCCGCCAACGCAATAGGGTTAAGTATTTATAACTTCCTGAATATAATGAATATTAATCAAATCATTTTTTATGGACGCAGTTGCGACTTTGGTGAACAGTGGCTGAATACCATTATTCGTCAGACCGGCTTCAACCCATTCGATCGAGGAGAAACATCGCAGGCAAGGGCCACGCATATCGGTTTTGGCACGCTTTCGCGAGCCCAGCAACTGTTAGGAATTGGCTATCTGTATGCCGAAGACCAGCTCAACACACTTTCGTGGCGACGTTCAGGCTAGCTCACACCGCGTCTTCACAATATCTATAAAATCGCGCAGCGCCGGTTTCAGCTCGCCCTTTTTCCACGCCATCAGCAGGGCAATGGTCGGCGCATCGCCAGCCAGCGGACGAAACACCACCTGCCCGGTGTTGAAACTCTGCATATAACCGGGGATCAGCGACACGCCGAGCCCCATGCCCACCAGATTCATGGTGACCAGAATATTGGTCGCCATCTGCACAATCTTCGGCTGACACTGCTGATCGGTAAGCCATTTATCGACGATCGACGCCAACGCGCCGGAATAAGCGGGATCGGTGCTGATAAATTCGACGCCGTTCAGCTGTGCCGCGCTGATTTTGCGCTCACGCGCCAGCGGATGCGTGGCGGGCATCACCACCGCCAGCGGTTCATGGAACAGCTCCAGATAATCAATTTCCGGGTTGTAGATGGGATGGCGCATCAGGCCGACATCCAGCTCGCCGCTGCGCAATTTTTCTTCCTGCTGAGTGGTTATCAGGCTCACCAGTTCAATTTGCGTTTCCGGTTGGCGCAAGCGCAGCAGCGGCATCACCTTCGGCAACAAATTGACTTCCGCCGAGGGCACAAAACCAATCACCAGATGATTCCCCAGAAGCGCGGCGTTGCGCGCGCGGGCTTTCGCCTGCTCCGCCTGGTCAAGGATCGCCAGCGCATCGGTAAGAAAGCATTCGCCCGCCGTGGTCAGCGTGACTTTGCGTTTATCTCTTTCCAGCAGCGAGACGCCCACGCACTGTTCCAGGTCGCGAATTTGGCTACTGAGCGATGGCTGCGAGGTATGCAGTTTTTCCGCCGCGCGCGTGAAGTTTAGCTCCTGCGCAACGGCCACAAAGTAGCGAAGGTGTCTCAGTTCCATGCCCTTCTTCCTGTCATAGATAAAACGTATCAGCTGGTAGAAATTAAGTATTTCACATAACAACAACCAATTAGCAACATAGTAAAGACACAAAAACCAGAAGGTCAATACCTCTTACCCACGAGATAACGATATGACCACGAAAACACCTGTAGACATCTACTCTCTGATCGACACCCACAACGGGAGCGTCACCCCGCGCATTTACACCGATCCTGACATCTATCAACTGGAGCTTGAACGCATTTTTGGCCGCTGCTGGCTGTTTCTGGCGCACGAAAGCCAGATCCCGAAAGCGGGCGACTTTTTTAATACCTATATGGGCGAAGACGCGGTCGTTGTCGTGCGCCAGAAAGACGGCAGCATCAAAGCCTTTTTGAACCAGTGCCGTCACCGCGCCATGCGCGTGAGCTATGCCGATTGCGGCAATACCAAAGCGTTCACCTGCCCCTACCACGGCTGGTCTTACGGCATTAACGGCGAGCTGATTGATGTACCGCTGGAGCCTCGCGCCTATCCGCAGGGTTTGTGTAAATCCCATTGGGGATTAAACGAAGTACCCTGCGTAGAAAGCTACAAGGGGCTCATTTTTGCCAACTGGGATACCTCCGCCCCGCCACTGCTGGATTATCTGGGCGACATGAAGTGGTACCTCGACGGCATGCTGGATCGCCGGGAAGGCGGTACCGAAATCGTCGGCGGCGTGCAAAAATGGGTGATCAACTGCAACTGGAAATTCCCGGCAGAGCAGTTCGCCAGCGACCAGTATCACGCTCTCTTCAGCCACGCCTCCGCCGTACAGGTGCTGGGCGCGAAAGATGACGGCAGCGATAAACATCTTGGCGATGGCCAGACCGCCCGCCCGGTGTGGGAAACGGCGAAAGATGCCTTACAGTTCGGCCAGGACGGGCACGGTAGCGGCTTCTTCTTCACCGAAAAACCAGACGCCAACGTATGGGTGGACGGCGCAGTCTCCAGCTATTACCGCGAAACGTACGACGAAGCCGAACAACGACTGGGCAAAGTGCGCGCCCTGCGCCTGGCTGGTCATAACAATATTTTCCCGACCCTCTCATGGCTGAACGGCACCGCCACACTGCGCGTCTGGCACCCCCGAGGGCCGGATCAGGTGGAAGTATGGGCCTTCTGTATCACCGATAAAGCCGCCTCTGATGAGGTGAAAGCGGCCTTTGAAAACAGCGCCACCCGCGCCTTCGGCCCGGCGGGCTTTCTGGAGCAAGATGACTCGGAAAACTGGTGTGAAATCCAGAAGCTGCTGAAAGGCAACAAAGCGCGTAACAGCCAGCTCTGCCTGCAAATGGGGTTGGGCCAGGAAAAACGTCGCGAAGACGGCATTCCGGGCATTACCAACTACATCTTCTCAGAAACCGCCGCACGCGGGATGTATCAGCGCTGGGCCGATCTCCTCGCCAGTGAAACCTGGCAGGAAGTGGATGAGAAAACCGCCGCCTACCAGCAGGAGGTGATGAAATGAGCAATCCCGTCTCTTTAGAACTGCATCATCGCATCGCCCAGTTTCTCTATCTGGAAGCGTCCCTGCTCGACGACTGGCGTTTCCGCGACTGGCTGGATCAGCTTGATGAAGAGATCGTCTACACCATGCGCACCACGGTAAACGCGCAAACCCGCGATCGCCGTAAAGGCAAACAACCGCCGACGACCTGGATCTTCAACGACAACAAAGATCAGCTTGAGCGCCGGATCGCCCGTCTGGAAACTGGCATGGCCTGGGCCGAGGAGCCACCGTCACGCACGCGCCATATGATCAGCAATATCCAGGTGAGCGAAACAGAGCAGCCGGATGTGTTTGCCGTTCGCGTGAATTATTTGCTTTATCGCGCGCAAAAAGAGCGTGATGAAACCTTTTACATCGGAACGCGCTTTGACAAAGTGCGCCGCCTGGATGGCGAACAGTGGCGTCTGCTGGCACGTGAAATCGTGCTCGATCAGGCGGTGATCACCTCCCACAACCTGAGTGTATTGTTCTGATGAGCCGTGTATTTGCCTGCTCCACTGCGGAGCTGCCGGAGGGCGAAGCGCTCCGGCTGGAAACGACCCCCGTTATCGCCCTGTTTCACGTCGGCGGGGAATTCTTTGCCATCAACGACCGTTGCAGCCACGGCAACGCGTCAATGTCTGAAGGGTATTTGGAAGACGATGCCACCGTGGAATGCCCGTTGCATGCCGCCAGCTTCTGCCTGAAAACCGGTAAAGCGCTGTGCCTGCCCGCAACCGATGCTATTGCCACCTATCCGGTGTATGTGGAAGGCGACGAAGTGTTTGTTGATATTCCGCAGGAGGCATCATGAGTGATTTAAAAGATGAGGTGGTTTTCATCACCGGCGGCGGCTCCGGCCTGGGGCTGGCGCTGGTCGAGCGCTTTATTGAAGAGGGGGCGAAGGTTGCCACACTCGAACTGTCGGGCGCCAAAGTTGCCAGCCTGCGCCAGCGTTTTGGCGAACATGTGCTGGCGGTTGAGGGTAACGTCACCTGTTACGCGGATTACCAGCGCGCGGTTGACCAGACGCTGACGCAGTTTGGCAAGCTGGACTGTTTTATCGGCAATGCGGGCATCTGGGATCACAACGCCTCGCTGGTGAACACGCCTGCCGACGCGCTGGAGAGCGGCTTCTACGAGTTGTTTAACGTGAACGTGCTCGGTTATCTGCTGGGTGCGAAAGCCTGCGCCCCGGCACTGATTGCCAGCGAAGGCAGCATTATTTTCACGCTCTCCAACGCTGCCTGGTATCCCGGCGGCGGCGGCCCGCTGTACACCGCCAGCAAACACGCGGCGACGGGGTTAATTCGCCAGTTGGCCTATGAACTCGCGCCAAAAGTGCGCGTCAATGGCGTCGGTCCTTGCGGGATGGCGAGCGATTTACGCGGCCCGCAGGCGCTGGGGCAAAGCGATACCTCGATTATGCAGTCGCTGACGCCGGAAAAAATCGCCGCCATTCTGCCGCTGCAATTCTTCCCCGACCCGGCAGACTTCACCGGGCCGTATGTGATGCTGGCGTCACGGCGTAATAATCGGGCATTGAGTGGCGTGATGATTAACGCCGACGCGGGCCTGGGCATTCGCGGCATTCGCCACGTTGCCGCCGGACTCGATCTCTAAGGAGCCGCCATGAATAACGAAATTATTGCCATTATCGGTGGTGGTCAGGCAGCGGCAATGGCGGCTGCCTCGCTGCGCCAGCTGGGTTTTGGCGGCGAAATACACCTTTTCTCCGATGAACCGCAACTGCCCTATGAACGTCCACCGCTGTCGAAAGCCATGCTGCTTGACGATAACCCGCAGTTGCAGCCGGTCCTCGCCGCCGACTGGTGGCTGGCAAATAATGTGCAGTTGCATCTGGGCGTGACAATCCGCCAGCTCGACCGCCAGGCCAAAACGGTGGTGCTGGCGGACGGTCAACGCTACCCCTGGACGAAATTACTGATAGCCACCGGGGCGGCGGCGCGTCCTCTGCCGATGCTGGATGCGCTGGGCGAACGCTGCTTTACGCTGCGTCATGCCGGGGATGCTGAACGCCTGCGCCCGGTGCTGGACGCCGGTAAATCACTGGTGATTGTCGGCGCGGGAACCATTGGCCTTGAGCTGGCGGCCAGCGCCACCCAGCGCGGTTGTCAGGTTACGGTCGTCGAGCTTGCGCCTACCGTGATGGGCCGAAACGCCCCGCCGCCGGTACGCGATTATCTGATTCATCGCCATCAGCAGGCGGGTGTACGTTTGCTGCTCAACAGCGCAATCGAGCACGTTGATGTGGGCGAAATGCTAACGCTGACATTGCAAAGCGGCGAACCGCTTCAGGCCGACGCGGTAATTTACGGCATCGGTATTGTGGCGAATGACACCCTTGCCCGCGATGCCGGGCTGGAAACGGCCAACGGTATCGTAGTGGATATCCGCTGTAGTACTGCCGACCCGGCAATTTTTGCCGCCGGTGATGTGGCGATAACGCGTCAACCGGACGGCTCCCTGCATCGCATTGAAAGCTGGGAAAATACCAACTTTCAGGCGCAAACCGCTGCGGCAGCGATGCTGGAGCAGCCGCTTCCCGTCGCCACGCCGGGCTGGTTCTGGACCGATCAATTCAGCGATAATCTGCAATTCGTGGGTGAGATGCAGGGCGAAAACTGGATCTGTCGCGGTAACCCGGATGAGCGAAAAGCTATTTGGTTTCAGCTGCGCGATGGGGCGCTGGTTGGGGCTGTGGCGCTTAATCAGGGGCGCGAAGTACGCGTACTGCGCAAGCTGATTCAGTCGGGCAAAAAGCTTGCGGTCGATGCGCTGACCGATGAAAGCATGGTGCTTAAGTCGCTGTAAGTCAGTAAACATAACGGCGCGTCGCGTGGCAGAGTGTCACATTGTGTATTACGTTTTAAGAACACGTCTTAACACAATGGAAGACTATGAACACACTACGTTATTTTGACTTTGGCACATCGCGTTCGCTGATGTTGCTTATCGCGCGCATCGCTCTCGTTCTGCTGTTTATCCTTTTCGGTTATCCGAAAATGCTGGGCTTTGAGGGCACGGTTCAGTATATGGCGTCCTCGGGCGCGCCAGTGCCAACGCTGTCGGCGATTATCGCCATCATTATGGAAGTACCAGTCGCCATTCTGATTGTACTGGGCTTCTTCACGCGCCCGCTGGCGGTTATCTTTATTTTCTATACGCTGGGTACGGCGGTGATTGGTCACCATTACTGGGATATGACCGGTGATGCGGTGGTGCCAAATATGATTAACTTCTGGAAAAACGTCAGTATCGCGGGCGGTTTCCTGCTGCTGGCAATTACCGGGCCGGGCGCGATTTCGCTGGATCGCCGGTAAACAAATTTGTAGGCTGGATAAGGCGTTTACGCCGCCATCCGGCAAAATAATGGACACAAAAAAGGCCGCTTGCGCGGCCTTTTCTTATTCTGCAAAACAGAATTATGCGTAAACCGGGAAGCGTGCGCAGATATCCAGAACTTTACCTTTGATGCGCTCGATAACCGCTTCATCATTGATGTTGTCCAGAACGTCACACATCCAGCCAGCCAGTTCCTTCGCTTCCGCTTCTTTGAAGCCACGGCGGGTGATTGCCGGAGAACCGATACGGATACCGGAGGTCACAAACGGGCTCTTCGGATCGTTCGGCACGCTGTTTTTGTTGACGGTGATGTTGGCGCGGCCCAGGGCGGCGTCAGCTTCTTTACCGGTCAGGTTTTTGTCAACCAGGTCCAGCAGGAACAGGTGGTTTTCAGTACCGCCGGAAACCACTTTGTAGCCACGGTTCAGGAACACTTCAACCATCGCTTTGGCGTTTTTCGCAACCTGCTGCTGGTAAACTTTGAACTCAGGTTCCATCGCTTCTTTCAGTGCTACCGCTTTACCGGCAATCACGTGCATCAGCGGGCCGCCCTGCGCATTTGGGAAGACAGCGGAGTTCAGTTTTTTGTACAGCTCTTCGTCACCGCCTTTCGCCAGGATCAGGCCGCCACGCGGACCCGCCAGGGTTTTATGGGTGGTGGTGGTCACAACGTGCGCGTGCGGAACCGGGTTCGGATAAACGCCCGCGGCAATCAGACCCGCAACGTGGGCCATATCGACGAACAGATATGCGCCGATGCTGTCAGCGATTTCACGCATTTTTGCCCAGTCAACGATACCGGAGTAAGCAGAGAAACCACCGATGATCATCTTCGGTTTATGCTCTTTAGCCTGCTTCGCCATGTCTTCGTAGTCAATTTTACCGGACTCATCAATACCGTAAGGGATGATGTTGTACAGTTTACCGGAGAAGTTTACCGGGGAGCCGTGAGTCAGGTGACCGCCCTGCGCCAGGTTCATACCCAGAACGGTATCGCCCGGCTGCAGCAGTGCGGTGTAGACCGCGAAGTTAGCCTGTGAACCGGAGTGCGGCTGAACGTTAGCGTAGTCTGCGCCAAACAGCTCTTTCGCACGGTCGATAGCCAGTTGCTCAACGATATCCACATACTCGCAACCGCCGTAGTAGCGTTTGCCCGGATAACCTTCAGCGTATTTGTTGGTCAGCTGAGAACCCTGTGCCTGCATAACGCGCGGGCTGGTGTAGTTTTCGGAGGCGATCAGTTCGATGTGCTCTTCCTGACGTACTTTTTCCTGCTCCATAGCCTGCCACAGTTCGGCATCATAATCGGCAATGTTCATTTCACGCTTTAACATCCGCATCTCCTGACTCAGCTAACAGTAAATTTTTTAAGCCCTGATGGACAACGGCCAACAGTATAACTGATTAGTTCTGCGATAACAGGTCTTGACAAAGGATTTTACGCAAACGTTTTCCTTCACGCCGCACAAGGGCTTGAGGAATAAAGGCTCGCCAAATTTCAACGGATATCTTTTCAGGTTTGTGATGCAAATTCTTCACGTTGTAACCAACATGATGCATTGTTACAAAGAACCATTTACAAAGCAGGGGTATTTTTATAAGATGCATTCAATATGCAACAATAGATAATTGTAAAAAGGAAGCCTGCCATGCTTGATGCTCAAACCATTGCTACCGTCAAAGCCACTATTCCCCTGCTGGTTGAAACCGGCCCCAAACTCACCGCCCACTTTTATGACCGGATGTTTACCCACAACCCGGAACTGAAAGAGATTTTCAATATGAGCAACCAGCGCAACGGCGACCAGCGTGAAGCGCTGTTCAATGCCATTGCAGCCTACGCCAGCAATATTGAAAACCTGCCGGCCCTGCTGCCTGCGGTCGAGAAAATCGCGCAGAAACACACCAGCTTCCAGATTAAACCTGAGCAGTACAACATCGTGGGTGAGCACCTGTTAGCGACGCTGGACGAAATGTTTAGCCCGGGTCAGGACGTGTTGGACGCATGGGGGAAAGCCTACGGCGTGCTGGCGGGAGTATTTATCAACCGTGAAGCAGAAATCTACCAGCAGAACGCCAACAAAACCGGCGGCTGGGAAGGCACACGCCCGTTCCGCATCGTGGCGAAAACGCCGCGTAGCGCCCTCATCACCAGCTTTGAATTTGAACCAGTGGACGGCGGTGCGGTTGCCGATTATCAGCCGGGCCAGTATCTGGCGGTCTGGCTGAAACCGGAAGGCTTCCCGCATCAGGAGATTCGTCAGTATTCTCTAACCCGTAAAGCGGACGGCAAAGGCTACCGTATTGCGGTGAAACGCGAAGACGGTGGCCAGGTATCAAGCTGGCTGCACAACTCCGCGAATGTCGGTGATGTGGTGCATCTGGCGGCACCTGCGGGCGATTTCTTTATGTCCGTGGAAAACAACACCCCGGTGACGCTGATTTCCGCCGGTGTCGGTCAGACGCCAATGCTGGCAATGCTTGATACACTGGCGAAATCCAGCCATACCGCGCAGGTGAACTGGTTCCACGCGGCGGAAAATGGCGATGTGCATGCCTTTGCCGACGAAGTGAAAACCCTGGGTTCCAGCCTGCCGCGCTTTATCGCGCACACCTGGTATCGCCAACCGACCGAGGCAGATCGTCAGGCAGCCGCGTTTGACAGCGAAGGATTGATGGATTTAAGCGCGATGGAAGGTGCGTTCAGCGACCCGGCAATGCAGTTTTATCTCTGTGGCCCGGTCGGCTTTATGCAGTTTGCCGCGAAGCAGTTGGTTGAGCTGGGCGTGAAGCCGGAAAGCATTCATTACGAGTGCTTTGGGCCGCATAAGGTGCTGTAATTTTTGCCCTCACCCCGCCCTCTCCCACAGGGAGAGGGAGAAAACCAGCGCAAGAATTGACGCCAGCACAAACCATTCCCTCTCCCTGCGGGAGAGGGTTAGGGTGAGGGGCATACGGCGTTAAATCGCCGCGTCGTCCTCTTCACCCGTACGAATACGGATCACGCGCGCCACGTCAAAGACGAAGATTTTGCCGTCGCCGATTTTGCCCGTTTGCGCCGTGCGGATAATAGTATCCACGCAGGTATCGACGATATCGTCGCTGACCACGATTTCAATTTTGACTTTCGGCAGGAAGTCCACCATGTATTCCGCACCGCGATAGAGCTCGGTGTGGCCTTTCTGACGACCAAAGCCTTTCACTTCCGTTACCGTCATCCCGGTAATACCGACTTCCGCCAGTGCTTCACGTACATCATCCAGTTTGAAGGGTTTAATAATCGCATCAATTTTTTTCATGGTGTTCCTGTTTTTCAGTCGCGTAACCGGTTGCTCACCGTATCATAAATCACGCAAAAGTACGGTGCTACTCTTTAAAATCATTTGCGTCCAGTTCGTGGCGCGAGAGCAGCTTGTAAAACTCCGTACGGTTACGCCCCGCCATTCTCGCGGCGTGGGTCACATTCCCTTTGGTGATTTGCAGCAGCTTGCGCAGGTAGTTGAGTTCAAACTGATTACGCGCTTCGACAAAGGTTGGCAGCGCGGTGTTTTCACCTTCCAGCGCCTGTTCGACCAGCGCATCGCTGATTACAGGCGACGACGTCAGCGCCACGCACTGTTCAATCACGTTCACCAGTTGGCGCACGTTGCCTGGCCAGTTGGCTGCCATCAGGCGCTTCATGGCATCGGTAGAAAACGCGCGCACGAACGGCTTGTGTCGATCGGCGGACTGGCGCAGCAAGTGGTTTGCCAGCAGCGGAATGTCTTCCGTACGCTCGGCAAGCGTAGGAATTTTCAGGTTGACCACGTTAAGGCGATAGAAGAGATCTTCACGAAACTCACCGCGCGCCATCGCTTTTGGCAGGTCGCGGTGAGTCGCGGAGATAATCCGTACGTTAATGTCGAGGTCGCGGTTGCTGCCCAGCGGGCGGACTTTGCGCTCCTGTAACACACGCAGCAGTTTGACCTGCAGCGGCGCGGGCATATCGCCAATTTCATCGAGGAACAGCGTGCCGCCTTCCGCCGCCTGAAACAGCCCTTCCCGATTGCTTACCGCGCCGGTAAACGCCCCGCGCGCGTGGCCGAAGAGTTCGGATTCCAGCAACTGTTCCGGCAGCGCGCCACAGTTTATCGCCACAAATGGCTTGCTGTTGCGCGGGCTGGCGTTGTGAATCGCCTGCGCCAGAATCTCTTTCCCGGTGCCGCTCTGGCCATTAATCAGCACGCTAACGTCAGACTGCGCCACCATCTGCGCCTGCTCCAGCAGCCGCAACATAATTGGGCTACGGGTCACAATCGATTCCCGCCAGCGCTCATCTACCGCCGGAGCGGTCCGCGCCAGCGCTTCATCGATAGCTTTATACAGCGCGTCTTTGTCGACCGGTTTGGTCAGGAAACTAAAGACGCCCTGTTGTGTCGCGGCGACCGCGTCAGGAATCGAGCCGTGGGCGGTGAGGATAATTACCGGCATACCCGGCTGCACTTTCTGAATTTCGCTGAACAGCTGCAAACCGTCCATTTCATCCATTCGCAGATCGCTGATCACAAGGTCGATACGCTCTTTTGCCAGCACGCGCAGCCCCTGCTGCCCGCTTTCTGCGGTATCCACCTGATAACCTTCGCTGGTCAAACGCATACCCAGCAGCTTCAGCAGCCCTGGGTCATCATCCACCAGCAGCAGACGAGCCGTTTTCCGTGGTGTCATTGCTTATCCTCTGTGTCAGCGGGTGTATCCGTGCCGTGTGTACTGTCCGGGTTAAAGCCGGACGAGGGTTTACGGCTGGAGAGCTGGCGTTCAATGTCGGTCAGGTTTTGCAGCTTACGGGTCGTCAGATCAAGTTCGCCCTTCAGCGCCTGCTGCTGCTGACGCAGTTCATCCAGCGCGGCATCGCTCGTTTCCTGAAGCTTGCTGTAACGCGTGCGCTGGTCAGACAGCTTCAGTTGCAGCATCTGATTATCTCGCCACACCTGGTACAGTGGACGGATGCGCGTTGGAATTTGTGCGCTTTTGGCATCAAGGCGTGAAACGATCAGTTGACGTTCGGATGGCGTGATTTTCGCATTAGCCAGCAGCACACCACGCTTGAAAGCATCTGACCAGCTTTCATCGCCTAATTGGTTAGCCTGCGCCCGCGCCTGCGTGGGAGTGAGACGTTCGGCGCAATCCATGCCGCGCAGCCAGTACAGCGGATTGTTCTCCGCCACGGTTCCGTCAAGCGTCCAGAGTTCGTCACAGGTGGTTGAAAGGTAATCCGCCACCTGTTCGTGGGGAACTTTCTCTTCGCTGACGCCAATATGTGGCGTCAGGCCAGAGCTACAGCCAACGAGCGCCAGACAGGATAAGCCCGACAGCCAGAAGCGGCGGGCGCCCTGTACGACGCGCGTACTTAAAAAGTGGGACATATGCACCCGATATGTAGTCATGTGTTTGTTTTATCCGGCCCGGGGACAGGGAGTTCAATGCGAAAACAGATATCGCCCGCGCTATCGTCAATAAGATGAAGCTCGCCGTGCATCTTGCGCACGCAATCGCGGGCAATACTCAACCCCAGACCACTGCCCTTCACGGCCCCTTTTCGCTGGCGACTGCCCTGGAAAAAGGGCTCAAAAATCATTGCTTTTTCGGCATCCGGGATCGGCGTCCCTGTATTGGCCACATCAATAGCGATTCGCTCGCTGGAGACGTGGCTACGAATATAAATGTTACCGGATTCAGTACCATAGTGCACCGCATTGGAGTAGAGATTATCCAGCGCACTCATCAATAACGTCGATTCGGCCAGGCATGCCGGGGCTTCCAGAGAAACCCGGGTATGCATCATTTTAGCTCGCGCCGGCAAACTGTGCGCAGAAACAACGGCTTCCACCATTGGGGCCAGCTCGACGCGGCTCATGGGCACCGCGCCATCGCTCAGTTTGCGGTTGTAATCCAGCAGTTGTTCAATCAGCTTTTGCAAATTGCGGCTGCTATCATCAAGGATATCCACCACTTCTTTTTGCTCCGGCGTGAGTGGGCCGACAACCTGGTCCGCCAGCAATTCAGTCCCTTCACGCATGCTGGCGAGCGGCGTTTTGAGTTCGTGGGAGAGATGGCGCAGAAACTGGTGGCGCTGCGATTCCAGCCAGGAGAGCCGCTCGCTCAACCAGACGATACGTTGGCCGACGGATCGCAGTTCGCGCGGGCCACGGAACGTGACGCCCTCTTTGAGGGTTTCCCCCTCGCCCAGGCGATTAATCATACTCTCAATGCCTTTGACCGGGCCGATAATCATGCGGGTAAACAGCAACACCATCGCCAGGCTCACCAGGAACAGCACCAGCGCCTGCCAGCCAAAGAACTGGCCGCGCTCGGCGATTTCCTGCTGCAACTGCTGGCCGCGCGAGAAGACTACCGTACGCGTCGCCTGAACCATTTCGGTATTGGCATTGGCAAAGGCTTCCAGCCTGGCCGCCGCCAGCTTTTCCGGGCCACTATTGAGACACTGTAGCTTGGCCAGATCGTTAAGATCCTGCCTGAGCGCCTGATACAGTTTTTCATCGGGCAGCACGCCCGCATGCGCGTCGAGCATATCGCTGTAGCGCTTACGCTGGCTCTGGTAAACACGCGCCAGCGTCGGGTCATCGAGCACGCAGTACTGGCGATAACTACGCTCCATTTCCAGCGCAATGTTGGTCATTGCTTCGCTGCGGCGCGCGTCAATCAGGGTGGTTCGGTTAGTTTTTTCCGCCTGTGCGCTAAGCGCATTCAGGCTCTGCCATGCCTGCCAGGCCAGCACCAACAACGGCAAGAGGATCAACAGAAACGCCAGCATAACCAGCTGTCGCAGCGAACGGGGAGAAAGAGAGACGCGTTTCACAAGGAATTCCCAAAAAATCAGCCTGTAGGGATGCTAACTGAGGAAGTGACGCGGGGAAAGGCAGAAATAACAAAGCCGGGTCGAAACCCGGCTTTGTTCTGGAATAAGGCGGTGCCTAACTCAACGTTTCGCCCGATGGTTGATATGCAAAGATATCAGAAGCTGGACGGCAGGCACCTTGTTGTGCGTCATTCGAAGTTTATGTAGCACGTCCCGAAGGGGCTGACATAAGAGGGTGAATGAGCCACTGAGTATATTAATGCAGGATGTGTGCCAACATGGAAAATAAAATGTTAACTTAATGATAATTAAAGATAATATTGATTTTATCAATCTTTGAGAAAATGATTACTTTTTGTTCTTTGCGTCGCTGATTAGCAACACTTTATGCATCGTTAAATAAAATAGATTTTAATCAATGAGTTAGATGTCGCCATTTAGAGACACCTATAATAAGGATTGTCTGTCATTCACGACACTTGCAAACGCCGGATGGCGGCTGCGCCTTATCCGGCCTACACGTCGATGCGAATGATTGCAGTCATCCAACAAAAAGGGCCGCTTTCGCGGCCCTGTCTCTTAACCTAACTGCTTACGCGCATTGCGGAAGATGCGCATCCACGGCCCGTCCTCGCCCCAGTTTTCCGGGTGCCAGGAGTTTGCCACGGTACGGAAGACGCGTTCCGGGTGCGGCATCATAATGGTGACGCGACCACTTTCGTTGGTCACTGCGGTGATCCCGTTCGGAGAACCGTTCGGGTTCGCCGGATAGGTTTCCGTCACCTTGCCGAAGTTATCAACGTAGCGCAGCGCCACCAGCCCCTTGCTCTCAAGCGCGGCCAGATGCGCCGCATCGCGAACTTCCACGCGCCCTTCACCGTGGGAAACGGCAATCGGCATCTGCGAACCGACCATGCCCTGCAGCAGCAGCGATGGGCTTTGCGTCACTTCGACCAGGCTGAAACGCGCTTCAAAACGGTCAGAGTTGTTACGCACAAAGCGCGGCCACAGGTCGCTGCCCGGGATCAGTTCGCGCAGATTAGACATCATCTGGCAACCGTTGCACACGCCCAGCGCCAGCGTTTGCGGACGATGGAAGAAGGTTTCGAACTCATCGCGCACGCGATTGTTGAACAGGATGGACTTCGCCCAGCCCTCACCCGCGCCCAGCACGTCCCCGTAAGAGAAACCGCCACAGGCGACCAGCGCATCAAAACGCGCCAGCCCGGTGCGACCGGCCAGCAGGTCGCTCATGTGTACGTCGATAGCATCGAAGCCCGCACGCTGGAACGCCGCCGCCATTTCAACATGCGAGTTGACGCCCTGCTCACGCAGTACCGCTACCTGAGGACGCGCGCCTTTCGCAATGTACGGCGCGGCGATATCGTCGTTGATATCAAAGGTCAGCTTCACGTTCAGGCCAGGATCGTTATCGTTGGCTTTCGCGTGATGCTCCTGATCGGCGCTTTCCGGGTTATCGCGCAGACGCTGCATCTGCCAGGTAGTTTCTGCCCACCACATACGCAACGTGGTGCGGCTTTCGCTAAAGACCGGCTGGCCGTTAGCGGTCAGCACGAAGCGGTCACCCGCTACGGCATTGCCCAGATAGTTCACGCAATCACCGAGGCCGTGTTTCGCCAGCAGCGCTTCAACCGCCTCACGGTCAGCCGCGCGAACCTGAATCACCGCCCCCAGCTCTTCGTTGAACAGTGCAGCCAGACGGTCATCGCCCAGCGCGGCGATATCCGCCTCAACGCCGCAATGACCGGCAAAGGCCATTTCCGCCAGCGTCACCAGCAGACCGCCATCAGAACGGTCGTGATAAGCCAGCAGTTTACGTTCTGCCACCAGCGCCTGAATGGCGTCATAGAAGCCTTTCAACTGCGCGACGTCACGCACATCGGCAGGTTTGTCGCCCAGTTGACGGTAAACCTGCGCCAGCGCGGTGGCGCCCAGCGCGTTATGGCCTTTCCCAAGGTCAATCAGCAGCAGGGCGTTATCTTCCGTAGAAAGCTGCGGCGTAATGGTATGACGCACATCTTCCACGCGAGCAAACGCGGAAATCACCAGCGACAACGGCGAGGTCATTTCACGCTGTTCGTTGCCTTCCTGCCAGCGGGTTTTCATCGACATGGAGTCTTTACCGACCGGAATCGTCAGGCCCAGCGCCGGGCAAAGTTCTTCACCAACCGCTTTCACCGCTTCGTACAGACCAGCGTCTTCGCCAGGATGACCGGCAGCAGACATCCAGTTCGCCGACAGTTTGATGTGTTTGATATTGCCAATTTGCGTTGCCGCAATGTTGGTCAGCGCTTCACCGACTGCCAGACGGGCAGACGCCGCGAAGTCGAGCAACGCAACCGGAGAACGTTCACCAATCGCCATCGCTTCACCGTAGTAGCTGTCGAGGCTGGCGGTAGTCACCGCACAGTTAGCCACCGGGATCTGCCACGGGCCAACCATCTGATCGCGAGCCACCATGCCGGTGACGGTACGGTCGCCGATGGTGACGAGGAAAGTTTTTTCCGCCACGGACGGCAGGTGCAGAATGCGGTTAACCGCATCGGCAATCGTAATGCCTTCGCGAACCAGCGCGTCGCCCTTCGCTTTCAGGGTGGTGACGTCGCGGGTCATCTTCGGCGTTTTGCCCAGCAACACGTCCAGCGGCAGGTCGATAGGCTGATTGTCGAAGTGTTTGTCATTCAGGCTGAGGTGCAGTTCTTCAGTCGCTTCGCCAATGACCGCATACGGCGCGCGTTCACGCTTGCAAAGTTCATCGAACAGCGGCATCTGCTCAGGCGCAACTGCCAGCACGTAACGTTCCTGCGATTCGTTACACCAGATTTCCAGCGGGCTCATACCCGGCTCGTCGCTCAGGATGTCACGCAGTTCGAATTTACCACCGCGCCCACCGTCGCTCACCAGCTCTGGCATCGCGTTAGAAAGGCCGCCCGCGCCGACGTCGTGGATAAACAGGATCGGGTTCGCGTCGCCAAGCTGCCAGCAGCGGTCGATCACTTCCTGGCAACGACGTTCCATTTCCGGGTTATCGCGCTGGACGGAGGCGAAATCGAGATCCGCGTCAGACTGGCCGGATGCCATGGAAGAGGCTGCGCCGCCGCCAAGGCCGATATTCATCGCCGGGCCACCGAGGACGACCAGCTTCGCGCCCACGGTGATCTCGCCTTTCTGCACGTGATCGGCGCGGATGTTGCCGATCCCGCCTGCCAGCATGATCGGTTTGTGATAACCGCGCAGCTCTTCACCGTTGTGGCTGTTTACTTTCTCTTCATAGGTACGGAAGTAGCCGTTCAGGGCCGGGCGACCAAATTCGTTGTTAAACGCCGCGCCGCCCAGTGGGCCATCGGTCATGATATCCAGCGCGGTGACAATGCGCTCCGGCTTGCCGAAATCTTCTTCCCACGGCTGTTCAAAGCCCGGAATACGCAGGTTAGAAACGGAAAAACCGACCAGACCCGCCTTCGGTTTTGCGCCGCGCCCGGTGGCGCCTTCATCACGAATTTCACCGCCGGAACCGGTTGCCGCGCCCGGCCACGGAGAAATCGCCGTTGGGTGGTTGTGGGTTTCGACTTTCATCAGGATGTGCGCAGGCTCCTGGTGGAAATCATAGCGACCTGTTTCGTGGTCGGCAAAATAGCGCCCCACTTCAGACCCTTCCATGACGGCTGCGTTATCTTTATAAGCAGACAGCACGTGATCCGGCGTGGTTTCAAAGGTGTTTTTGATCATCCTGAACAGCGATTTCGGCTGCTGCTCACCGTCGATAATCCAGTCGGCGTTGAAAATTTTGTGTCGGCAGTGCTCAGAGTTAGCCTGCGCAAACATATAGAGTTCGATATCGTTCGGGTTACGCCCAAGCTTAGTGAAGGCATCCTGCAGATAGTCGATTTCATCATCCGCCAGCGCCAGCCCCAGACGCAGGTTAGCGTCAATGAGCGCCTGACGCCCCTCGCCCAACAGATCCACGCTGGATACCGGTGCAGGTTGATGATGAGCAAATAGTTTTTCCGCATCCTGCAGCGAGTCAAATACGCTTTCCATCATGCGATCGTGCAGCGTCGCCGCCACTTCACGCCACTGCTCCGCCGTAAGCGTAGAGGCTTCCACATACCAGGCCACACCGCGTTCCAGGCGCAGAACCTGAGTCAGGCCGCAGTTGTGGGCGATGTCGGTTGCTTTTGAAGACCAGGGGGAGATGGTGCCAGGGCGGGGAGTCACGAGCAGTAATTTACCGGATGGCGTATGGCTGCTGAGACTCGGGCCATACTTTAACAGACGTTCAAGTCTGGCGCGCTCTTCGTCGTGAAGCGGAGCATCCAGATCGGCAAAATGGACATACTCAGCGTAAATATTGCTTACCGGGAGGTTGGCTGCCTGAAAACGCGTCAGCAGTTTGTTAATACGAAATGCAGACAGTGCAGGCGAACCACGCAGAATTTCCATCATAAGTCTCTCGTCTTCTAAGCTTTCAGTGTGCGCAAGGGGGGAAAACGGGCGCTATTATAGATAATCCTGCGCCCTGACGAAACCGTTTGCGTAGAAATAAAATCACTTCCTGCTTTTACCAATAGATGTGACGTATCTCTCGAATTAGTTGCCAACTGGCGCAATCTTAAGCAAAATGCCGCTCATTCTGTTCCAAACCATAGTCTTCTTATGGTCACTGCACACAGTGATTTTGTTAGCGCAGAGAATTAACTATTTGAAAAAATTAAAGATTAATTATCTGCTGATCGGCATCGTCGCACTGCTGTTAGCAGCAGCCCTTTGGCCCTCCATTACATGGATCAACCAACCGGCCAATCGCATTGCCGCCATTCAGGCGCGGGGGGAACTTCGCGTCAGTACCATCGTGTCACCTTTAACCTACTCTCGCGTTGATAATAAAGAGTACGGGCTCGACTACGCCCTTGCTGAACAGTTTGCCGATTACCTTGGCGTAAAACTGAAGGTGACCGTGCGGCAGAACATCAGCGAACTGTTTGACGATCTCGACAACGGCAAAGCAGACCTGCTGGCCGCGGGCCTGGTTTATAACAGCGAGCGCGTCAAAAACTACCACGCAGGCCCGGCCTACTATTCCGTTTCTCAGCAGGTGGTGTATCGCGTCGGCAGCTATCGCCCGCGCTCATTGGGAGAACTGAACGCCGAGAATCTTTCCATTGCGCCAGGACATGCGGTGATCAACGACCTTCAGTCACTGAAAGAGACGAAGTATCCCGATATCAGCTGGCAAGTGGATGAAAAGCGCAGCAGCGAAGCCTTAATGGAAGAAGTGCTGGCGGGCCGCCTGAGTTACACCATCGCAGACTCGGTGGCGATCAGTCTGTTCCAGCGCGTGCATCCTGAACTGGCCGTGGCGCTTGATATCACCGACGAGCAGCCGGTAACCTGGTTTAGCGTTAACGACGAAGACGACACGCTTTCCGCCGCGATGCTCGACTATTTCAACAGCATAAATGAAGACGGCACCCTCGCCCGCCTGGAAGAGAAATATCTGGGGCACGGTGGCGATTTCGATTATGTCGATACGCGCTCCTTCCTGCGCGCCGTCGATAGCGTGTTGCCTGACCTTCAGCCGCTGTTTGAGAAACACGCAAAAGAGATAGACTGGCGACTGCTGGCGGCTATCTCGTATCAGGAGTCGCACTGGGACGCGCTGGCAACCTCCCCCACCGGCGTGCGCGGCCTGATGATGCTCACCAAGAATACGGCCCAAAGTCTGGGTCTGACGGATCGTACCGATGCGGAACAAAGCATTGGCGGCGGCATGCGATATCTGCTGGATATGATGGAGAAAGTGCCGGATACGGTGCCACAGGATGAGAAAATCTGGTTTGCCCTCGCCGCTTATAATATGGGTTACGCGCATATGCTTGATGCCCGTGCATTAACGGTGAAGCAGAAAGGCAACCCGGACAGCTGGACGGATGTAAAACAGCGTCTGCCGCTGCTGAGCCAGAAACCTTATTACAGCAAGCTCACTTACGGATATGCGCGTGGACATGAGGCCTACGCCTATGTCGAAAACATCCGTAAGTATCAAATTAGCCTGGTGGGGTATCTGGCGGAGAAAGAGAAGAAAGTGGCCCAGGAGATGGCGATTGCCGCCGATTATCCGGCGGTAACGATGGACGAACTGAACCGCAACAATGCTGACTTCTTACCGTTTATTTCCCTGTCGCCACGCGATTATCTGCACAGCGTGCAGGGATCGACGTCAAGCGAACTGGTCGACGCCGCACATACTCATCATTGATTTTCAGCTTTCTGCGCTTTGCGCAGTGCCTTGATTTGTTCGCGGCGTTCGCGGAAAAAATCACTCAGCATACCGGCGCATTGTTCGCGCAATACACCTTCGGTGACCTCGACACGGTGATTCATTCCCGGATGATGCAGGACATCCATTAACGACCCGGCAGCGCCAGTTTTGGCGTCGCGCGCGCCAAACACGACGTGTCCAATGCGGCTATGCACCATTGCGCCTGCACACATCACACACGGTTCCAGCGTAACGTACAGCGTGGCGTTAATCAGGCGGTAGTTTTGCAGCACCATGCCGCCCTGACGCAGCGCCATAATTTCGGCGTGAGCCGTCGGATCGTGACGACCAATCGGGCGATTCCAGCCTTCGCCAATCACCTGATTATCGAGCACCAGCACCGCGCCAACCGGCACTTCTCCTTCATCCCAGGCGCGCTGCGCAAGCGTAAGCGCATGGCGCATCCAGTATTCATGGTTGAATTCATTGTCGGACAAAGTGGGCACTCCAGATGATAAATCGGGGCGCATTATACATAGAGAGAATAAGATTACCCACTATTCCAGCCGCTGAAGTTCACCGCGCGGCGTTACCCGCCAGCGATGCTGGCAAAAATAGAGCAGCGGGTTATCCTGTTTGCTGTCGCTGTAACCGCTAAACAGACGCAGCGGCGTACCGATTTTGCGTTCCAGTTGCACCACTTTTTCATGCCCCAGGCAGCGCAGCGACAGCACCCAGCCGCCATGAGCCCGCGTTATCTGACTGGCGATGAGATTCACGCGCGGCAGCCAGGGCGTATCAAAATAGACTTTCTCCACCAGCGACTGCGGCGAGCCGGTAATCAGCCATACATCCGCATCGGTGCTGATGAGGTATTCGGTCAGGCGCTTGTGCACCACCGGGAAAGTCACCACATTTGCGCGAAACCACGTGGCAAAATCCGCTTCCAGCGCGCGCAGTTTGGCTTCGCTGTGTCCAAAGGTACAACCCCACAGCAGCAAACTCATTGGCCAGCGCGCAGCGCGCCCTTTTACCAGCAGCGCGATACCAATAATCGGCAGCAGAGGCAGCACCAGCAACGCATTAAGCGGCAGTCTCCGCAGCAGATAGCGCAGAAACGTGCCGAACATATCCTGCTGATGCAGCGTGCCATCCAGGTCGAAAAAAATAACTCGACGGGGGTCGTTTGCCAAACCAGACTCCTTTAAGCGATGAATTTCCGTTAACTCATTACAAGCGTAACAGATAGCGCGGGTGATTTCTGGAAACATCACCTCAACGGCGAGATGCAAAAAGTGTTCAATATTTTGCGCCAGGTGGAATATTTAATTCAGGTTATTCCGTTATAATCGAATAATAATTCTTTCAGGCGAGCAGAATTGTTGTCGGGAGAGGTAGCGTAATTTTGCCCTTGAGGAGCGTATGAATTGTTTAATCCGTATTCGCCAGCGATATCCGCATCTGGCGCAAAGTGATAAAAAACTGGCCGATTTTATCCTGGCGCAGCCTGACCTGGCGCGTCATCTCAGCTCACAGCAGCTGGCGAGCCAGTCGGGTGTCAGCCAGTCCAGCGTGGTGAAGTTCGCGCAAAAGCTGGGCTTTAAAGGTTTTCCGGCCCTGAAACTGGCGCTAAGCGAAGCGCTGGCCAGCAATCCGAATCCGCACTCTATTCCGGTACACAACCAGATTCGCGGTGACGATCCGCTGCGTCTGGTGGGTGAAAAGCTCATCAAAGACAACGTTGCCGCGATGCATGCCTCACTCGACGTTAACGACGAAGAGAAACTGCTGGAGGCGGTGAATATGCTGCGCGGCGCACGGCGCATCGTGCTGACCGGGATTGGTGCCTCGGGCCTGGTGGCGCGCAACTTTAGCTGGAAACTGATGAAGATTGGCCTTAACGCCGTCGCGGAGCTGGATATGCACGCCCTGCTCGCCAGCGTTCAGGCGCTAAGCGAAGGCGACCTGCTGTTAGCTATCTCCTACTCCGGCGAGCGCCGCGAGATAAACCTGGCGGCGGATGAAACCCTGCGCGCGGGTGGCAAAATTCTCGCCATCACCGGATTTTCACCCAATGCGCTCCAGCAGCGCGCCACGCACTGCCTTTATACCATTGCGGAAGAACAGGCCACGCGCAGCGCAGCGATTTCCTCAACCAGCGCACAGATGATGCTGGCGGATGTGCTGTTTATGGGGCTGGTGCAGCAGGATCTGGAAAACGCGCCGGATCGCATTCGTCATAGTGAAGCGCTGGTGAAGAAGCTGGTGTAGCGGATTACCCCGGAAAAAGTATGGTCTGCGCAGAAAATGCGCGTATAATGCGCGGCCCGAATAGGTTGTTTCTGAGAGTTTCCTGATGGCGTTGTTAATCACCAAAAAATGCATCAACTGCGATATGTGCGAACCGGAGTGTCCGAACGAAGCCATTTCGATGGGTGATAGCATCTATGAGATCAATAGCGATCGCTGCACCGAGTGCATCGGCCATTACGAGACGCCAACCTGTCAGAAAGTGTGCCCGATCCCGAATACGATTCTAAAAGATCCGGCACACGTTGAGAGCGAAGAACAGCTGTGGGATAAATTCGTGACGATGCATCACGCCGACAAAATCTAGCTTTCCAGAATGACCGTCGCGCAGGCGTAGCGACGTTCATCCGCCAGGGTGACGTGCATGTGCGCCACGCCCAGTTTTTCCGCCAGCTTCTGCGCTTCGCCCCACAGACGCAGTTTCGGTTTACCCATTTCGTCGTTGTACACTTCAAACTGGTTAAACGCCAGGCCATTACGGATGCCGGTGCCGAAGGCTTTTGCCGCTGCTTCCTTCACCGCGAAACGCTTGGCCAGAAAACGCACCGGCTGCTGATGCGTTTCCCAGATAGCCCACTCATTGTCAGTGAGTACGCGTCGGGCGAGGCGATCGCCGCTGCGGGCTATCACCTCTTCGATACGCGTAATTTCGACAATGTCTGTTCCGAGCCCAAGAATCGCCATTATTTGCGCGCTTCCAGCATCAGGCGTTTCATTTCGGCAACGGCATCTTTCAGACCGGTCATCACCGCGCGGCCAATAATGGCGTGGCCGATATTCAGTTCGTGCATTTCTGGCAGCGCCGCGATAGCTTTCACGTTGTGATAAGTCAGGCCATGCCCGGCATTGACTTTCAGCCCCAGGCTTGCGGCATAAGTTGCGGCGTGAGCGATACGCTCCAGTTCTTTAGCCTGCTCTGCGTCGGTTTGAGCATCGGCATAGCAACCCGTGTGAATTTCGATATAAGGCGCGCCCACTTCTGCCGCGGCTTTAATCTGCTCGTTATCAGCATCGATAAACAGGGATACCAGAATACCTGCGTCGGCGAGGCGTTTGCAGGCATCGCGCATTTTGTCACGCTGACCAGCAACGTCGAGACCGCCTTCGGTGGTCACTTCCTGACGCTTTTCCGGCACCAGGCAGCAGAAATGTGGTTTGGTGTCGACGGCAATGTTCAGCATCTCTTCGGTAACCGCCATCTCCAGATTCATGCGCGTGTCGAGCGTCTGACGCAGAATACGCACGTCGCGGTCGGTGATGTGACGACGGTCTTCACGCAGATGAACGGTGATGCCGTCCGCGCCCGCCTGTTCGGCGATGAATGCCGCCTGAACCGGGTCCGGATACGCTGTGCCGCGCGCGTTACGCAGGGTGGCAATGTGGTCAATATTGACGCCTAACAGTAATTCAGCCATGACAATCCTCGGTTTTAAATCGATGCTCGTTTTTTCACTCTCATCGTGAAAGTGAACGTTTATTTTTTCGGCAAAAACTGCCTGAATAATTCCCGGCTTTTTAGCGGTTTGCCACCAAGATACGGCTTCAGCGCCATACGGGTAAAGCGTTTTGCGGCACGCAGCGAATCCACATCCGGAAACTCGCGGCTGGCCAGCGCTTTAAGGTGATGGCCGGTAAAGGTGTAGTTATCAATCACCACGCTGGCAATAAAGCCTTTTTCTTCACGATAGCGATAGGTCATCGTGTCATCCACTTCCTCGCCGCTTCCCGCGCAGTGCAGGAAATCGACGCCGTATCCCAGATGCCCCAGCAGCGCCAGCTCAAAACGACGTAGCGCGGGTTCGGGCGAACCGGAGGTGCCCGCCAACGCCTGAATGCAGTGCAGGTAATCGAAGAAGAGTTCAGAGAAACGAGTTTCGTGCTCCAGCACGCGGGAAATGAGTTCGTTAACGTAAAGGCCGCTGTAAAGCGTAATGCCGCTCAGGGGGAGCGCCAGCGACACGGCTTCCGCGCTGCGCAGGGTTTTGACTTCACCGCGCCCGCCAAAGCGAACTAACAGGGGGGTAAAAGGCTGAAGTGCGCCTTTCAGATTGGAACGTTTGGAACGTGCGCCTTTGGCAACAAGGCGCACGCGACCCGACTCTTCCGTGAAGACGTCCAGCATCAGGCTGGTTTCGCTCCAGGGGCGACTATGCAGGACGAATGCGCGCTGCCAGCCTTCCACCGAGTGTGCTCTTAGAGATCGTCGCCGTAACCAAGACTACGCAGCGCGCGCTCGTCATCAGCCCAGCCGGATTTCACTTTCACCCACAGTTCCAGGTGAACCGGGGCTTCGAACATTTCCTGCATGTCTTTACGGGCTTCGATACCGATGGTTTTGATTTTGGAACCTTTGTTACCAATCACCATCTTCTTCTGCCCGTCACGCTCAACGAGGATCAGGCCGTTGATGTCGTAACCGCCGCGCTCGTTAGTCACGAACCGTTCGATTTCCACGGTAACAGAATACGGCAGTTCTTCGCCCAGGAAACGCATCAGCTTTTCACGGATGATTTCAGACGCCATAAAACGCTGAGAACGGTCGGTGATGTAATCTTCCGGGAAGTGATGAATCGCTTCCGGCAGATGTTTACGTACGATCCCGGCGATGGTGTCGACGTTCAGCCCGGTTTCCGCAGACATCGGTACGATGTCGAGGAAGTTCATCTGGCTGCCGAGGAACTGCAGGTGCGGCAGAAGATCTGCTTTTTCCTGCACGTTATCGACTTTGTTTACGGCCAGAATCACCGGCGCTTTGCCTTCGCGCAGTTTGTTAAGCACCATTTCGTCGTCCGGCGTCCAGCGGGTGCCTTCGACAACAAAAATAACCAGCTCAACGTCACCGATGGAGCTGCTCGCCGCTTTGTTCATCAGGCGGTTGATGGCGCGTTTTTCTTCCATATGCAGGCCCGGGGTATCAACATAGATTGCCTGATACGCGCCTTCCGTATGAATACCGACGATGCGGTGACGGGTGGTCTGCGCTTTGCGCGAGGTAATGGAAATTTTCTGCCCAAGCAGATTGTTCAGCAGGGTAGATTTGCCTACGTTCGGGCGACCGACGATGGCGATAAATCCGCAGTAAGTTTTGTCTTCGTTCATTCCAGCTCCAGTTTTTTCAACGCCTGTTCGGCGGCAGCCTGCTCCGCCTTGCGACGGCTGGAACCTGTGCCAACCACCGGTTCACTCAGGCCGCTAACCTGGCAGTGGATAGTAAATTCCTGATCGTGTGCTTCCCCACGCACCTGCACTACCAGATAAGATGGCAGCGGCAGATGGCGGCCTTGCAGATACTCCTGCAAGCGTGTTTTTGGATCTTTCTGTTTATCGCCTGGGCTGATTTCGTCCAGACGCGTTTGATACCAGGAGAGGATTAACTTCTCGACATTCTGAATATCGCTGTCGAGGAACACCCCGCCAATCAACGCTTCAACCGTATCCGCGAGGATAGATTCGCGACGGAAGCCGCCACTTTTCAGCTCGCCCGGCCCTAAACGCAAGCATTCGCCCAGTTCAAATTCACGGGCAATTTCTGCCAGTGTATTTCCACGAACCAGCGTCGCACGCATACGGCTCATATCGCCTTCATCCACACGCGGGAAACGGTGATAAAGGGCGTTAGCGATCACGTAGCTTAAAATGGAATCGCCCAGAAATTCTAAGCGCTCGTTATGTTTGCTGCTGGCACTGCGATGGGTTAATGCCTGTTGCAACAACTCCTGATGAACAAAAGTGTAGCCCAGCTTCCGTTGAAGCCGATTAATTACGATGGGGTTCATGCGATACCAATAAATGAATGCGTCAAAAATTCAGCACACGAAACAGATCTGAAAGCACCAATACGGTTTCGTGTGCCGTGTCTATTAAGAAAGACATGTGTAACTTCGGGGGGATATTCTATACGCAACGACAAGGGATGTCGTTAGTTTGGAGAGATTTAACTGCTAAATAATTTATGCGGAGGCACTAATGCCCCCGCATAGGTCTGACAAGGATTAGTGGATACCACCAATACGGCTTAAACGTACGCCGGTCGGCCATTCACCTTCCTGTTTTTCGAAGCTCATCCAGATGGCCGTCGCCTTCCCGACCAGGTTCGCTTCCGGCACGAAGCCCCAGTAACGGCTGTCGGCGCTGTTGTCGCGGTTATCACCCATCATGAAGTAATGACCCGGCGGCACAATCCACGTAGCCGGCTGTAAACCAGACTGGCGATAGTACATGCCGACCTGATCCTGTGCGATTGGCACGGTCAGAATACGGTGATTTACCTCGCCCAGCGTCTCCTGACGTTCGGTCAGGCGAATGCCATTTTCTTTGGTTTCGCCTTTCGGCAATTCAAAGAAACCGCTGGTCGCTTCACCGCCGTTACGACGGGCAAAGGTCTGCACGAAATCGCTCGGTTCAACGTTCGAGTAGGTGACCGGCAGCGCGTTACCGCAAGCCTGACCTGAACTGCAGTTTGGTTGAATAGTGACTTCTTTGCTGATCGGATCGTAGCTCACTTTATCACCCGGCAGACCTACCGCGCGTTTGATGTAATCAAGGCGCGGATCTTCCGGATATTTAAAGACCACGATGTCGCCACGTTTCGGGTGACCTGTTTCGATAATCGTTTTCTGGTAAATAGGATCTTTGATGCCATAGGCGAATTTTTCCACGAGGATAAAATCACCAATTAACAGCGTCGGCATCATTGAACCGGATGGGATCTGGAACGGCTCATAAATAAAAGAACGCACGATGAGCACAATCGCCAGCACCGGAAATACGGACGCGCCAGTTTCCAGCCAGCCCGGTTTCGGGCCCACTTTTTTCAGCGTTTTTTTGTCCAGCGCATCTCCGGTTGCGACCTGCGCCGCAGCCTGACGTTCCCGACGTTTGGGCGCGAAGATAAATTTATCAACGCACCACAAAAGGCCCGTAACCAGTGTGGCAATCACCAGAATCAGGGCAAACATATTCGCCATGCCAACTCCTTAAGAATTATTTACCGTCTTTACCGACGTGCAGAATGGCGAGGAACGCTTCCTGCGGCAGTTCAACGTTACCGACCTGCTTCATGCGTTTTTTACCGTCTTTCTGTTTTTGCAGCAGTTTTTTCTTACGGCTGACGTCACCGCCGTAGCATTTCGCCAGCACGTTTTTACGCAACTGTTTCACCGTAGAACGCGCGATAATGTGGTTGCCAATGGCCGCCTGAATCGCGATATCAAACTGCTGACGCGGGATCAGCTCTTTCATCTTCTCAACCAGCTCACGACCACGGTACGGCGCATTGTCGTTGTGGGTGATCAGCGCCAGCGCATCGACGCGATCGCTGTTGATAAGAACATCAACACGCACCATGTTAGACGCCTGGAAGCGTTTGAAGTTGTAATCCAGCGACGCATAGCCGCGAGATGTTGACTTCAGCCGGTCGAAGAAGTCGAGCACCACTTCCGCCATCGGGATTTCGTAGGTCAGCGCAACCTGTTTACCGTGGTAAACCATGTTGGTCTGCACACCGCGTTTTTCGATACACAGGGTGATAACGTTGCCCAGAAACTCTTGCGGCAGCAGCATATGACACTCGGCAATCGGCTCACGCAGCTCCGCGATGTTATTCAGCGGCGGCAGCTTGGACGGGCTGTCGACGTAGATGACCTCTTTGTTAGTGGTCTCGACTTCGTAGACTACGGTCGGCGCGGTGGTGATGAGATCCAGATCGTATTCACGTTCCAGACGTTCCTGAATGATCTCCATGTGCAGCAGACCGAGGAAGCCACAGCGGAAGCCGAAGCCCAGCGCGGTAGAGCTTTCCGGCTCGTAGAACAGGGAGGCGTCGTTCAGGCTCAGTTTGCCCAGCGCATCGCGGAAGTTTTCGTAATCGTCAGAGCTTACCGGGAACAGGCCCGCATAAACCTGCGGTTTGACTTTTTTAAAGCCTGGCAGCGCTTTGTCAGCCGGGTTACGCGCCTGGGTCAGCGTATCGCCAACCGGAGCGCCCAGAATGTCTTTAATGGCGCACACCAGCCAACCCACCTCGCCGCATTTCAGCTCGGTACGGTCAACCTGTTTCGGGGTGAAGATGCCCAGACGGTCGGCGTTATAGACCTGGCCGGTGCTCATCACTTTGATTTTATCGCCTTTACGCATGGTGCCGTTTTTAATACGCACCAGCGAGACCACGCCCAGGTAGTTATCGAACCAGGAGTCGATGATCAGCGCCTGCAACGGTCCTTCCGGATCGCCTTCCGGCGGCGGAATATCGCGCACCAGACGTTCCAGAACTTCGGTTACGCCCACGCCGGTTTTCGCTGAGCAACGTACAGCGTCCGCCGCGTCGATACCGACGATATCTTCAATTTCTTCCGCCACGCGCTCAGGATCGGCTGCCGGGAGGTCGATTTTGTTCAGAACCGGAACCACTTCCAGGTCCATTTCCATGGCGGTGTAGCAGTTCGCCAGGGTTTGCGCCTCTACGCCCTGCCCGGCGTCAACCACCAGCAGTGCGCCTTCACAGGCCGCCAGAGAACGGGAAACTTCGTAGGAGAAGTCGACGTGACCAGGGGTGTCGATAAAGTTCAGTTGATAGGTTTCGCCATCAGCTGATTTAAAGTCCAGGGTGACGCTCTGCGCTTTAATGGTAATGCCGCGTTCGCGTTCCAGATCCATCGAGTCGAGAACCTGGGCTTCCATTTCACGATCAGAAAGGCCACCGCAAATCTGGATGATACGGTCAGACAGCGTCGACTTACCGTGGTCGATATGTGCAATGATCGAAAAGTTACGTATATTCTTCATATTAAAGGATTTTTTAACCCTATTGCGTCTCGTTATTTATTTAATGGACACATCGGTGGACACATTGGAAAACCTACCTGTCCGTGCATTGGCGTGCATATTACACTGTAGTGCTTCAGTCGTCAGCAAGCGATCCAACGTTTAACAAAAGGTAGACCTATGAAGACACCCCTTCATTTGTAAAGTTCATCGGGTTCCCCACTGGAAACTTTTTATAAAGTGTACAAACAGCAACGTCATAGATAATCGCTACCTGTTTACGGTCAACACCATTTTCAATCAAACGTCCGGCTTGGGCCCATTGTTCTGGGGTTAACTTTGGACGCCGCCCACCAATACGCCCTTTCGCTCTCGCAGCAGCTAAGCCTGCCCGGGTACGCTCGACAATTAATTCACGTTCCATTTCAGCCAGCGCAGACATTATGTGGAAGATAAACCTCCCCATCGGGCTAGAAGTATCAATGCTGTCTGTTAGGCTCTTAAAGTGAATCCCGCGCTTGCGTAGCTCGTCTACCAGCAGTACCAGGTTCCGCATGCTCCGCCCCAGGCGGTCAAGTTTCCACACCACCAGGGTATCACCCTCACTGAGGGTTCGGAGTAGCTTTTTCAGTGCAGGTCGGTTAGCGACCGTTCCGCTCATTTTTTCTTCAAATATCTGCTCACATCCTGCTCGTTCTAAAGCATTTCTTTGAAGGTCTGTGTTTTGGTCATTTGTTGACACCCTGACATAGCCAATTTGCATGTTTTTTCACCGCTTTTTTTCTTCCAAAAATCTTGCGACGGTATCGATCATGCTCCAAATCGGCAACCTATAAAACGTCGGTTTAGGAAGTAGTGCTACAAGAGATGTCTTAAGCGCTTCCGGCTATATCCTATCGGTGGGGGATTTTGGGCTAGGTTCCACGCTGCCAACAGCACCTTATTCAGACACGATTACAAATATGTT